>NZ_CAWQMW010000142.1:0-33836 GCF_963895965.1 Xenorhabdus sp. PB30.3
ATACCAATACCAATACCAATACCAATACCAATACCAATACCAATACCAATACCAATACCAATACCAATACCAATACCAATACCAATACCAATACCAATACCAATACCAATACCAATATTCATTTTGCCGATGATGGTCCATCGGAAAGCCAAATATATGATGCTATTCAGGCTAGATTGAGTGAGTCTGAACCAAATAAGCCTATTCAAGAAGGGCTATTCTCTGTGGAGAGTGTAAAAAAAGTGGGAAATTGTAAACTATCTAAGGATGAACCCACCAAGATGCGTTGCCCTGTTGAGATGACCTTCAATAATGATCATGGGCTAAATTCAGGGTCCAAACAAGGCTCATTTAAACGATTTAATTCTACTTTTAATTTTAAGGAGCAGATTGTTAGCCTAAAAATGTATATTTGGCAGGAAAATGGGAATTGGGTTGCGGATGACCAATTAAGATCACGAATACAAGCAGATACTTTGCTTAGCAAGGCTGGTGTTCGGGTTAGATACGCGGAAGATGTGGAACCTAATATCAGTACTCATTTTGATGATGGTGGTCCATCGGAAAGTCAGATATATAATGCTATCCAAGATCTTTATGATAAAACTGAATCAGATGGTGAAACTGAGAAAGAAGCATTTTTTTTGGAATCAGTAAAGAAAATAGGAAATTGTACACCCGTTGCGACTGAGCCGACTAAGATGAATTGTCCAGTGGATGTTACCGTAGGATGGCAAGGCGGAGCAAATTCTATTCCTCAAAAGTATACGTTTAATCAATATATATCTATCTGGCAGGAAAATGGTAATTGGGTTGCAGATAGCCGAGTAAAATCAAGAATACAGTTGGTGATGCTTTTCAGTATCAGGAAAGGTTAGTATGGGATTATTGTTGCTCCTAGTTCCCTAGTTTCGTAAGGATCCTTGATGAAAAAATGGTGTGTTAAGAGTGGATTGTTCTTTTTAATAGATAGTTAATTCTTTTAGTGTAAATCCTCGCCCAATGTGGCGGGGTATAAAAGAAAGAAGTGGGAGCCTGAAAATAAAAAAAGTAGTCATTTTCCCCTGAATATTTATCATGTCACCATTTTATAACCCATTAAAAAACCTACCTTATACGATTCAGGAACTAATAATTACTTTTTGACATTTCATAACCCCATCACAGCCTCATATATTCATCTCTTAGATAATTATTAATAAATTAAACTCTGGATGGCCCGTCATTGTGGATTATTTACCCTTATTTGTTGAGCTGAAATCGAGAGCTGTTTTGCTGGTGGGAGGTGGCGAAGTGGCTTCCCGCAAGGCCAGCCTGTTATTGCGGGCCGGTGCGGCATTAACAGTCGTGGCTCCTGAATTACACCCTGAATTGCAACAACGCCATCAAAAAGGGGAGTTTGAGTGGCGACAGGGTACATTCTGTACGGATTATCTTGAAGGTGTATTTCTGGTGCTTGCAGCGACTGACGATCATGATTTAAACCAGTCTATTTTTAGCGAAGCTAATCGCCGCGCTATTTTGGTTAATGTGGTAGATGATCAGTCACTGTGCTCAGCTATTTTCCCCTCAATTATTGATCGTTCTCCTGTTATGGTGGCGATCTCATCTGCCGGAAAATCCCCGGTATTAACACGATTGCTGCGGGAAAAGCTGGAATCGTTGTTGCCTTTTCATCTTGGTGCGATGGCAGAAATTGCCGGTCGTTGGCGTGGAAAAGTAAAACAGAGCCTGAATTCCCTGCGCCAGCGTCGTTATTTCTGGGAGAAAGCCTTTAACGGGCGTTTTGCCACGCTAGTTGCTAATGGGCAGTTACAACAGGCTGAGGAGCAACTGGCTCAACAGATTGCTGATGAACAACAAAAGAAAACCAGTAAGCAAGGTGAGTTGGTATTAGTCGGAGCAGGTCCCGGTGATCCGGGTTTGTTGACGTTAAAAGGGTTGCAGGTGATCCAGCAGGCTGATGTGGTGCTTTATGATCATCTGGTCAGCGATGAAATACTCGAATTGGTGCGCCGTGATGCTGACAAAATCTGTGTAGGAAAAAGAGCCGGCAGCCATTCTGTTGCGCAGGAAGAAACAAATGCTCTGATCGTCAAACTGGCACATCAGGGGAAAAAAGTGGTTCGCCTGAAAGGTGGGGATCCCTTTATTTTTGGTCGCGGCGGAGAGGAATTACAGGTTGCCGAATCCGCGGGTATTCCTTTTCAGGTTGTACCCGGCATAACTGCCGCTGTTGGTGCTTCGGCTTATGCGGGTATTCCTCTGACACACAGGGAACACTCCCAAAGTGTCACGTTTATTACCGGGCATTGTCGCGAAAATGGCAATGAACTGGACTGGCCCGCACTGGCGCGAGGTAATCAGACTCTGGCAATTTATATGGGGATCATCAAGTCAGCCCTGATAAGCCAGAAACTCATTTCACATGGGCGGGATGCCAGTACACCGGTTGCTGTCATTGGCTGTGGAACCCGCGCTGAACAGCAGGTATTGACCGGTACGCTGTCTGAACTGGAACTGCTGGCACAGGAAGCGCCATCGCCAGCGTTGCTGGTGGTGGGAGAGGTTGCTCAGCTTCACCATCAATTAGCCTGGTTTGGGCTGAAATCGGTTGATCATCAAAATCCGGCAGAACACACAGAATCTACTGAGCCGGCAAATCGCCCTGCTGTTGTTGATTTAGCCTAAAGAACTATTTATGGAAGAACTATTAATGGGGGAGCATTAATGGACAACAAAAGACTGACTCATTTGCAGCAACTTGAAGCAGAAAGTATTCATATTATTCGTGAAGTTGCTGCCGAATTTGCTAATCCGGTAATGCTTTACTCCATTGGTAAAGATTCTTCTGTGATGCTGCATCTTGCACGTAAAGCATTTTATCCGGGAAAGCTGCCTTTCCCGCTGCTGCATGTCGATACCGGCTGGAAATTCCGGGAAATGTATGAATTTCGCGATAAAACCGCAGAAAAATATGGTTTTGAATTGCTGGTCTATCGTAATCCGCAGGGTGAAGAATTGGGTATTAACCCCTTTATTCACGGTAGTGCCAAACATACTGATGTTATGAAAACAGAAGGCCTGAAGCAGGCGCTGGATAAATACGGATTCGATGCCGCATTTGGCGGTGCCCGACGTGATGAGGAAAAATCCCGCGCTAAAGAGCGTATTTATTCCTTCCGTGATCGCTCTCATCGCTGGGATCCGAAAAATCAGCGCCCGGAACTCTGGCGTAACTATAACGGGCAGATTAATAAAGGTGAAAGTATCCGAGTATTCCCGTTATCTAACTGGACTGAGCTGGATATCTGGCAGTACATCTATTTAGAGCAGATAGATATTGTTCCTCTCTACTTTGCGAAGCCCCGCCCGATCGTTCAGCGCGATGGCACGCTGATTATGGTTGATGACAATCGTATCGATTTGAAAGCGGGTGAAGTTATCAGCCAGCGTAAAGTTCGTTTCCGGACACTCGGTTGCTGGCCTTTGACTGGTGCCGTGGAATCGGAAGCGGAAACCCTGCCGGAAATTATCGAGGAAATGCTGATATCGACAACCAGCGAGCGGCAGGGGAGGCTGATTGATAGTGATCAGTCCGGCTCAATGGAGCTGAAAAAACGTCAGGGTTATTTTTGAGGCACAGCGTTATTTTTTGAGGGGAGTATAAAGATGCCGGCACTCGCACATAATGAAGTCATCGCCAATCAAATCAGAGAGCAGGGCGGTGTTGAATCCTATCTGAGAGCACAGCAGGAAAAGGGGCTACTGCGTTTTCTGACCTGT
This sequence comes from Xenorhabdus sp. PB30.3, assembly GCF_963895965.1. NCBI lineage: Bacteria > Pseudomonadati > Pseudomonadota > Gammaproteobacteria > Enterobacterales > Morganellaceae > Xenorhabdus > Xenorhabdus sp. PB30.3. The sequence goes on from NZ_CAWQMW010000142.1 coordinate 3,787, forward strand.
GGCAGCGTTGATGATGGTAAAAGCACATTGATCGGTCGCTTGTTACACGATACCCGTCAGATCTACGAAGATCAGCTGGCGACTTTACAAAATGACAGTAAGCGGCTGGGAACTCAGGGAGAAAAGCTGGATCTGGCGCTTTTGGTTGATGGGCTTGCGGCTGAGCGGGAGCAGGGTATTACTATAGATGTTGCCTATCGTTACTTCTCCACGGAAAAACGCAAATTTATCATCGCGGATACGCCGGGGCATGAACAATATACCCGTAATATGGCAACAGGGGCATCAACCAGTGATCTCTCTATACTTCTGATCGATGCGCGCAAAGGTGTACAGGAACAGACTCGCCGGCATAGTTTTATCAGTACGTTGCTGGGGATCCGCTATTTGGTGGTGGCAGTAAACAAAATGGATCTGGTGGAGTACCGACAGGATATTTTCGATCGGATCAAACAGGATTATCTGGATTTTGCCAGCCAGCTGCCCACTGATCTGCAAATTTATTTTGTCCCTATCTCGGCGCTGGAAGGAGACAATATCGTTAGTCACAGTGAGAAAATGCCGTGGCACAGCGGAGCAACTTTGCTGGATCTCCTTGAAACAGTAGATGTACAGAAAAATGCTTCAGAGCAACCTCTACGCTTTCCGGTGCAATACGTTAATCGCCCTGATCTTGATTTTCGTGGCTATGGCGGCACATTATCATCGGGAATTTTACGTCAGGGGCAAAAAATTAAAGTGATGCCATCAGGCCGGGTTTCCACAGTAGAGCGGATCGTGACTTTTGATGGTGATTTGACTTTTGCTGTACCGGGGCAGGCTATCACTATCGTCCTGAAAGATGAAATTGATATCAGCCGTGGTGATCTGCTGGTTGCGGTTGAAAGCCAAATGACTGTAGCGCGCCATGCTCTGGTAGATGTTGTCTGGATGTCAGAAAAGCCGCTGATTCAGGGACAAAGTCTGGATATCAAGGTAGCAGGTAAGAAGAGCCGGGCAAAAATTGATAATGTCCAGTATCAGGTTGATATCAATAATCTGACCCAGAAAGTCGCGGTTGAGCTGCCGTTAAATGCTATTGGTCTGGTGGAATTTTCATTTGATGAACCGCTGTTGATTGATAGTTATCAGCAAAGTGCGGATACCGGTGGCATCATTTTGATCGACCGCCTGACTAACGTTACCGTTGGTGCGGGGCTGGTGCGGGAAATTCAGACTGATGTCTATCAGGAGCCGCACGAATACAGTGATTTTGAACTGGAATTCAACCGGTTAGTACGCCGCCATTTCCCACACTGGGGAGCACGTGATTTATTGGGAGGGAAGTAAGTGGTTCAGGTCAGGGAGGATTCTCCTAATATTATTTCCCATAATGCGGTCTCGCCTAATGTCGTCTGGCATTCACATTCTGTGGGCAGACAGCAGCGGGAAGCTGTGAACGGGCATCCGGCTTTAGTTATCTGGTTTACCGGTTTATCCGGTTCAGGCAAATCAACACTTGCTGGGGTATTAGAACAGGCGCTGTTTTCACAGGGGATCAAAACCTACTTATTGGATGGGGATAATCTGCGTCATGGGCTGTGCAATGATTTAGGTTTTTCTGAAGCTGATAGGCAGGAGAATATCCGCCGTGTGGGAGAAGTTGCAAAACTGATGCTTGATGCAGGGCTGGTGGTATTGACGGCCTTTATTTCTCCTAATCGTGCTGAGCGACAAAAAATACGGCAATCCATGGAGCCAGAACAATTCATTGAGGTATTTGTTGATACACCTCTGGAAATTTGCGAATCCCGTGATCCGAAAGGCCTATATAAGAAAGCACGAGCCGGAGAAATCCTGAATTTTACCGGTATTGATTCAGATTATGAGGCACCAGAACATCCCGATATTCATTTAGATGGTTCACAACCCATTGAGTTATTGATGGAAGAATTACTTATTTCGCTAAACGAAAGAAATATTCTGATTACCTGATATCCCATTTTTGTTTTCCATTCTCTGAACACATTTCCCGGACAAAGTAAAAACACATTATTGCGAGTCAGGTAATGTGTTCCTACACTCATGTCACTGCGTATTCTTTTGTGATCCATTTGTGATTCGTTTGTGATAGTGGCGTCATCCCCTGAGTTATGGGATGATTAGCGGGTTTTTCAGGGGGCGGAAATGGGTAAACTAACGCTACTATTACTGGTTTTACTTGGCTGGTTACAGTATTCGCTGTGGATCGGCAAAAATGGTATTCACGATTATATGCGGGTTAAGGATGAGGTTGCAAGACAAGAGAAAGACAACCTTTTTCTGAAGTCGCGTAATGACCAGCTATTTGCGGAAATTAAGGATTTGAAAGGCGGTCAGCAAGCAATTGAAGAACGTGCCCGTAATGAATTAGGTATGATTAAACCCGGTGAATCTTTTTATCGCATGGTGCCGGATACAACGAAACAAAATGCACAACAGGCTTCGGGACAAAATAACGAGAAATAAAACAGTGAACAATAACTCAAATGAACTGCTCAACGCTTCACTCTCCTGCTGATATTTTTATAACTGAATTTTATGACTGAAATAGTTGCTTTAATCCCTGCTGCTGGTATCGGTAGCCGGATGAAATCGGAGTGTCCGAAACAATATCTCAGTATTGCCGAAAAAACGATTATTGAACATACACTCTCTGCACTGCTTGAACATCCCCGCATACAGCAGGCTATCATTGTGTTACACCCTGCTGACAGACAATTTAACCAATTGCCTATCGCTTCTGATCCGCGTATTACAACAGTTATCGGTGGTGATGAACGCGCTGATTCAGTATTAGCCGGGCTGAATTATCTGGCCGGGTTGTCGCCGGAATGCCCTGATTGGGTTTTGGTTCATGATGCAGCGCGCCCCTGTTTGCATCGGAATGACCTTGATAACTTACTGCAATTACTGGATGAAAAATCGGTTTCTTCTGTGTTGAGTGCTGGGCCGTTTGATGACGAACGGTTTTGCGGGGGATTACTGGCCGCACCGGTCAGGGACACAATGAAACGTATGATGGCCGCTGCTTCGGGAAGAATAGCTGACACAGCAATACAGGCGGTTGATCACACCGTTGATCGCAGTGGTCTCTGGCATGCGTTGACGCCACAGCTATTTCCGTTGCAGTTATTACGCGATTGTCTGATGAAAGCCCTTGCCGAACAAGCCTGCATTACAGATGAATCTTCTGCGCTGGAATATTGTGGCTATCATCCAGCTCTGGTCAGCGGTCGGGCGGACAATATAAAAGTAACTCAGCCTGAAGATCTGGCTCTGGCTGAGTTTTACCTATCCCGAAAATCAAAGGAACGTATCTTATGAGAATTGGTCACGGTTTTGATGTACATAAATTTGGCGGAGAAGGGCCACTGATCATTGGTGGTGTCCGCATTCCTTATGAACAGGGGCTGATTGCACACTCAGATGGTGATGTTGCCTTGCATGCTGCAACAGATGCTTTGTTGGGAGCAGCAGCATTGGGTGATATCGGGAAATTATTCCCGGATACTGACCCGGCTTTTAAGGGCGCAGATAGTCGTGAGTTGCTGAAAGAGGCTTATCGCCGCATTCGTGAAAAAGGTTATCGGATAGGTAATCTTGATATCACCATTATTGCTCAGGCACCTAAAATGTTACCTCATATTCCCCAGATGCGCGTCAATCTGGCAGAAGATCTTGAGTGCCATATGGATGATATTAACGTTAAAGCGACAACGACTGAAAAATTGGGATTTGTAGGCCGTAAAGAAGGTATTGCCTGTGAAGCGGTAGCTTTGCTGGTGAAGGAATAAGCATGATATTGAGTGAATTACACTGGCTTTATGGGCGTCCGGAAGCCACTGGCGTTGTTAAATCGATCCCGGAAGATTTTATTGTGCGGGAAGACTTAGGCTTTTCTCCTGATGGAGAAGGTGAGCACTTAATGGTGCATATTCGCAAGACAGGATGTAACACGCAGTTTGTTGCTGATAACCTTGCCCGTTTTGCCAAAATACCGGCACGTTCTGTCAGTTATGCGGGCTTAAAAGATCGTAATGCGGTGACAGAACAGTGGTTTTGTTTGCATCTGCCGGGAAAACAGGATCCTGATCTGGCTGCATTTCAGCTTGAAGGATGTGAAATACTGGCTACTGCTCGCCAGAAACGCAAACTGCGCATTGGTACGCTAAAAGGCAATGATTTTACACTGGTATTGAGAGATGTTTCTGATCGTCAGGTAGTAGAAAAACGTTTAGAGCAGATAGCTCAGACAGGCGTCCCTAATTATTTTGGTGAACAGCGTTTTGGGCGTGATGGGCAGAATCTGGTTCAGGCGCAACGCTGGGCAACAAATGAAATACAGGTTAAAGAGCGTAATCGCCGTAGCTTTTACCTTTCTGCCAGCCGTAGCGCTATGTTTAACGCAATTACCAGTATACGTATCGGACGAGGCGAACATCAGCAAGTACAAAATGGCGACGCATTGCAGTTAACGGGGCGTGGCAGCTGGTTTGTGGCGGATGAATCTGAACTGTCTGTATTACAGCAGCGGGTTATGGACGGTGAATTGCAGATTACGGCGTCATTACCGGGTGATAAAGCACTGGGAACGCTACATCAGGCTCTGGATTTTGAACAGCAATGTTTACAGGATTACGAATCTCTTTGGGGATTAGTGAAACGTGAACGTGTCGACAGTGCGCGCAGAGCGATGTTAGTAAAACCACTTAATCTGCACTGGGAATGGCTGGATGACCAAACGGTTACTCTTCATTTTTCTTTGCCATCGGGCAGCTTCGCTACCAGTGTTATCAGAGAGCTGATTAATCAGAAGCAAAACAATACGGCTGATATTTCCGAGTAATGGTTTTCGCCTGAGTATTACTTTAGATATTTCAAGTTGCAGCTTTGTCAGTAAGCTGCAACTTGAAAGTCGATGGGAGAGTACTACTGTGCAGTATATCCACCATCGACAAGTAATGTCGTGCCGGTAATAAATGATGCATCATCACTTGCTAAGAATAATACGGCTTTCGCCACCTCTTCTGGTTTTCCTAAACGTCCCAGTGGATGAAGAGAAATAAGCTGCTCTTTTAGTTCTTCGGGGATCTGGCTTAATAGCGGAGTGTTGATATAGCCGGGGCAGACTGTATTCACCCTGATATTATTTTTGGCATAGTCAATCGCTAAAGTCTGGCTTAATAACTTTACGCCGCCTTTAGAGGCTGTATAAGCTGTAATGGCTTCGCGGCTGACAAAGCTGTGGATCGAACCACAGTTGACGATCACCCCACCGGATTTTTGTTTAAGCATTTCATGGATAACAAATTTATCACATAGAAAAACCCCGGTCAGATTCACATCGATAGTTTTCTGCCAGCTGGCAACCGTCAGTTTATCTGCACTGTTATCGGCGGCTATCCCTGCATTGGCAAATAAAACATCGATACGTTTAAATTTTTCAACTGTTTTCGAGACCATATACTTAATGCTCTCTTCGCTTGTGACGTCAGTTTTAATAAAAATACTTTCATTGCCTTTTGTATTAAGTTCCTCGGCAACTTTTTTCCCATGATCTGAGAAATCGGCAATCACAACATGAGCACCTTCGGCAGAAAATGCTTTTGCTGTTGCTTCACCAATTCCACTTGCTCCGCCTGTAATAATCACCACGCTATTTTGGAATCTCATATAAGCCTCTGTTATTTCTATTTAATGTAGATAATAACTCTAAAGTGGTATTAACTATTCTAGGACAATATAATTACGTTAGTGAAAATTATTTTCAGAGATAATATAGATATTATTTTTACGTGAGGATTGTTTAAATTATCTGAAAGTTGATCTGGTTATTGCAATTGAAGTTTTCTATATTAATTTTTGGTGTGTATTTCACACAATTAATTGAAATTTGTGGAATGTATTATTATTTCATACTCAACGGAATAAAGTGGATTTTGTCTAATCTAGTTAGTGTTGGTTTCAAATGAAAATGTTTTTTTGAATTAATAACCTTTATATTGCTCTGATTAATGGAAGATAATTTAATGTATTCATCAAAAATATCCTCATCGGAAAATACTCTTTGCCAAGATAAATCTATTTCTCAGGAAAAAACGAATCATCCGCAAAAAGCGGTTTTTCACATATTATGTGGAAAAATTGCTTCGGGAAAATCGACCCTATCTGCAAAGTTATCTCAGCAACCAATGACAATTGTTATGAATGAAGATTATTGGCTCTCAACACTTTATGGTAGTGAAATAAAAACCGTGGCCGATTATGTGTGCTATTCGGAAAAGCTCAGAAATGCGATGGAGCCTCATTTAATCTCTTTATTGAATGCCGGGATTTCTGTCATTCTTGATTTTCCTGCTAATACGATTGAAAACCGGAAATGGATGAAGAAAATCATTGAGGCAACAGAGGTCGAGAACTACCTTCATTTTCTTGATGTGCCTGATAGTGTTTGTCTGGCTCGCCTACATCTGCGCAATCAGTCTGGAGAGCACCAATTTTCGGTGACAGACGAGCAATTTGCGGCCATCACCCGTGCTTTTGTCGCTCCTCAGGAAGAGGAAGGGTTTAATATCGTGCTACATGGTAATAAAGAGATAAATCTCTGAACAAAAAGTGAGTGCAACCAACAAAGGTACAACTTAAAAGATGCAGACTATAAGTATGCTCTTATTTAAGTAAACGGGATGCAAAGCGCTCTACAAAACTGCTTGCGTCATGCTAAGATCAAACGATTTTCTGACAAACCCTGATGTTGTTTAAGCAGAGATCTTTAAGACGCGAGCAGAATAGCACATAGGGAAAGTTACTGTATTAATCTATGTTTTAACAAATACCATGTTTCAACATTTGCCATTTTTTAAGTAAATTTAAGAGATATTTTAATGCTTCGGATATTGCTGAGTAATGATGATGGTGTTACCGCCCCGGGTATTCAAACGTTAGCGGCCAAATTGCGGGAACAGTATCACGTGCAGGTTGTAGCACCTGATCGTAATCGTAGTGGTGCATCGAATGCTTTAACTCTGGATCGTCCTTTGCGTATCAGCAGGCTGAATAATGGTGATGTTGCAGTTCAGGAAGGTACTCCGACCGATTGTGTTTATCTGGGCGTCAATAAATTAGTCCGTCCACGGCCTGATATCGTTGTTTCAGGCATCAATTGTGGCCCTAATCTGGGGGATGATGTGATTTACTCCGGAACTGTGGCTGCTGCGATGGAAGGGCGTCATCTGGGGTTACCCGCTCTGGCTGTGTCACTGGATGGTGACAAACATTACGAAACAGCGGCGGAAGTCACTGTTCGCTTATTGAATATGTTACAGAAATTGCCATTGAGAGCCGGTAATATTCTGAATATTAATGTTCCTGATGTGCCTATTGAACAAATCAAAGGGTTCAAGGTGACACGGTGTGGCTGTCGAAGTGCAGCGGAAGAAGTTTATTCTCTGGAAGACCCTAAAGGCAATATGCTCTACTGGATAGGGCCACCGGGAGCAAAATACGATGCTGGCCCGGAAACCGATTTTGCTGCGGTAGAAGAAGGGTTTGTTTCCATTACTCCTTTGCAGGTAGATTTGACAGCCTATAAAGCACAGGAACTGGTAACTGATTGGCTGTTGAAAGCCGGGGATGTCGGAGAATGTTAAGTCGGTTAATGAAAAATTTGCTGACACAGCTACACCAGCAGGGTATTCATAATGAACACCTGCTGGAAGTGATATCCAAAGTACCCAGAGAATGTTTTGTTGATGAAGCTCTGGCACATAAGGCATATGAGAATACGGCATTGCCCATCGGACACGGGCAGACTATATCTCAGCCATATATCGTTGCCCGCATGACTGAATTACTGGATTTAACGCCTGAATCTAAAGTACTGGAGATTGGGACGGGGTCTGGTTATCAGACTGCGATACTTGCTCATTTAGCCGGGCATGTCTTTTCTGTAGAACGAATTAAGGGATTGCAGTGGCAGGCTAAACGCAGGTTAAAGCAACTCGATTTACATAATATCTCAACCCGCCATGGGGATGGCTGGAATGGGTGGCCGTCAAAGGGGCCATTTCATGCCATCATCGTCACAGCAGCACCTCCGGAAATACCACAGGCATTGTTACATCAGCTGGCAGATGGCGGCGTCATGGTATTGCCTGTTGGTGAAAGCTCTCAGTCGCTGAAAGTGGTACATCGCTATGGGAACGATTTTCATAGTGAAGTGATCGAATCTGTTCGTTTCGTACCTCTTATCCAAGGCGAACTGGCATAATCTGCTGATTTATTTTTTTACCGCTATTTTTAAATTAGCAGCTATTTTTTTGAGATAAAAAAAAAGTATTTTGCCTTAAATATTTTTATGAATCTTAATTTCTTTATAAATCATAATGCTTGTCGCTTATATTTGCCTTTATGGGGGAATAAGGTATGAAAGTAGGAAACTTAATGAAAAAAATACAGTGGATAATAATCTATACAATTGCAGGCACAATACTGGCTGGGTGTAGTAATACACCAAATCGTCCTGCCCCAATAGTGAGTGTGGATAATCAGGAAAAAAATAGAATAATATCCTCCCGTCCCTCATCGATTTCGACTCCAATGCCATCGTCCCCTCCGATAATCTCCAAAAACAACGAAATAGGCAAATATTCCACAAATAGTAAATATCCGGTAAATAATGCTGGAAATAATAATTTACAGAATGGAAAAATCGCCTATAACCGAAATTATGGGAGCATTCCGAAAGGGAGCTATAACGGTAAAACTTACACAGTTAAACATGGAGATACTTTATTTTACATTGCCTGGATTACAGGTAAGGATTTTCGTGAACTATCTCACATAAATGGCATTTCAGAACCTTATGGCTTAAATGTTGGCCAAGTCCTGAGAATTGGCAATGTAAACTCCAGGAACGGTGTATTAATAGCATCAAATAGCACGCAATCTAAAATTGAGCAGGTTGATTTTCAAAAAGGTAATGCGTATCCTGCAAATAATGACAGGAATAATTCGCAAAAAATGTTGCCAAGAGAAACGATTTCTGATAGTGACGGTACCCCGCCAAAAGTATCGCCTGCAACAGATTTAAATGCGAGTAAGGCTATTACGAGTAAGACTATCAATAGTTGGAGATGGCCTGCTGAAGGAAAAGTTCTTGAAGGTTTTTCAGATTCTCAGGGTGGGAATAAGGGCATTGACATTGCGGGTAATCGTGGCCAACCCGTCTTTGCAACCGCCAGTGGGAAAGTTGTTTACGCCGGAAATGCATTACGTGGATATGGAAATCTAATAATAATAAAACATGATGATGACTACCTGAGTGCTTATGCTCATAACGATACTATGCTGGTGCGAGAGCAGCAGGATGTACAGGCAGGGCAGAAAATAGCAACTATGGGTAGCACCGGAACCAGTTCAGTAAGATTGCATTTTGAGATTCGTTACAAGGGAAAATCCGTAAACCCGCTGCGTTATCTTCCGCAGCGATAAACCAGGGCAGGAATCTGAACTCCTGTCCGCATTATCATGGGTAGGAGCAGCTGATGAGCCAAAGTACGCTTAAAGTTAATGAGTTGTATGAAGAGGCGGATTTAGACGAAAATGGCAAGGAAGCCGATGACTTTGATGAAGCGTTGCTGAAAGACGAGGATGATTTAACCAGTTTTGATGAAGACTTGGAATTGTTGCAAGGAGTTAACCAACGGGTTCTTGATGCAACCCAGCTTTATCTCGGAGAAATTGGTTTTTCTCCTTTGCTGACAGCAGAGGAAGAAGTTCTTTTCGCTAGACGGGCATTGCGGGGAGATATTGCTGCGCGCCAACGCATGATTGAAAGCAACTTGCGGCTGGTAGTCAAAATATCCCGAAGATATAGCAACCGAGGATTGGCGCTTTTGGATTTAATTGAAGAAGGCAACCTTGGTCTTATTCGAGCAGTAGAAAAATTCGATCCTGAAAGAGGTTTTAGATTTTCTACTTATGCCACCTGGTGGATCCGTCAGACAATTGAACGGGCGATTATGAATCAAACTCGTACGATCCGTTTGCCCATTCATATCGTTAAAGAACTGAATGTTTATTTACGTACTGCAAGAGAGTTAGCTCATAAATTAGATCATGAGCCAAGTGTCGAAGAAATTGCTGAAAAACTGGATAAACCAGTTGATGATGTAAGCCGTATGATGCGGCTTAATGAACGCATTACTTCAGTCGACACTCCGATTAGCGGGGATTCAGATAAAGCGCTGTTAGATATTTTATCTGATGAAAACGATTCTGGGCCAGAAACAACCATCCAGGATGATGATATGAAACAAAGTATTGTCAAATGGTTGTTTGAACTCAACGCAAAACAACGTGAAGTTCTGGCTCGTCGTTTTGGCTTGCTTGGTTACGAAGCGGAAACTTTAGAGGATGTAGGACGAGAAATTGGATTAACCAGGGAAAGAGTTCGTCAGATTCAAGTTGAAGGGTTGCGCCGTCTCAGAGACATTCTGCATACCCAAGGATTGAATATCGAATCCTTATTCCGTACTTAGAATTTTATACCTGAGATAAAGGGATAATTAAATTAAAAGGTGGGATAATAAAGCCCACCTTTCTTAATTTATCGGCATACTTTTAATTTATAGGTATACCACTATGGAATTTAAAATCAGAATCGGGTGACCGAATAAGTTCAGCTTCTATTTGGCCAAAATATTTCACTCTTTCTGTAATATCATTTTTAGATATAGATTGAGCCAGTGTTAAATAATCCTGATAATGGCGTGCTTCTGAACGCAGCAGGGAAATATAAAATTTACCCAATTCCTCGTCCAGATAAGGCGCTAATTTAGCAAAACGTTCGCAAGAACGTGCCTCAATATATGCTCCAATAATTAATTTATCCACCAGAGTATAAGGCTCATGATTAGTAATATGCTGAAACAACGATCGAGCATAACGGCTGGCGCTGATGCTGTCATAGCTTATTCCTCTGGATTCCATAATCTCCAGCACCTGATAAAAATGATGTAGTTCTTCTTTTATCAGCAGCACCATTTTATCAATTAACGACTGACTGTAAGGGGACTTTTCCCGTGCAGTAATTTGTTTCGTAATTTGGCTTTTGCCCTTTAACGAGTGGATGCTGCCGATTTTTTTATAGGCAAAATCTTCATAGGGCTGAAACCATGCCAGCAGCGCATCCGCGCTCGCCGGATCAACAGCATATTTGCGGATCAGGAACATTGCGCTCTGCGCTGCTTTTAGTTCACATAAAAGATGATCACGCAGCAAAACCGGAAGGTTCTCCGGCTGCCTTGCTTTCTCCACCCATTGATCCGGGGTTTCACACTGTAAAAATTGATAAATGGGTTCTAACAGGCTGGTATCACCTTTTATGGACAAACCTGTTGTTCTGCTCCCTGTCATCTGTAAATCCGTCATGCTTTACACCATGTCTTTTAAACGGTAAATCCATTCCAGTGCCTGACGTGGCGTCAGGGAGTCCGGATTCAGGTTTTCCAGTGCTTCTACTGCCGGGGAGGTTTCTTCCGCCAGTAGTGTCAGCTGTGGTGTATCGACATGACCTGCTGTTGCATTGTTGGAGAGTGACTCCAGCTCTTTTAGTTTCTGACGTGCCCGTTTGATAACATCACGGGGAACACCGGCCAGTGAGGCAACGGCCAGCCCGTAGCTCTTGCTGGCTGCACCATCCTGCACATTATGCATAAAAGCGATGGTGTCGCCGTGTTCAACCGCATCCAGATGGATATTGACCACGCCTTCCAATTTTTCAGGTAATGTCGTCAATTCAAAATAGTGAGTAGCGAATAACGTCATCGCCTTAATGCGGTTAGCCAGATTTTCAGCACAGGCCCACGCGAGAGAAAGGCCATCGTAAGTTGATGTACCACGACCGATTTCGTCCATCAACACCAGACTGTGTTCTGTCGCATTATGCAGAATATTAGCCGTTTCAGTCATTTCTACCATGAAGGTCGAACGTCCGGATGCCAAATCATCGGATGCACCTACACGGGTAAAAATACGGTCTACTGGCCCAATCACCGCTTTTTCTGCCGGGACAAAACTACCAATATATGCCAGCAAAGTAATCAAAGCGGCCTGACGCATATAAGTACTTTTCCCGCCCATATTCGGCCCAGTAATGATTAACAGGCGACGCTGTGAAGAGAGGGTTAACGGGTTAGAGATAAAGGGTTCACTGAGAACCTGTTCAACAACCGGATGACGGCCTCCCGTGATTTGGATGCCGGTTCTGTCTGTTAATGTCGGACAGGTATAATTCAGTGTTTCAGCTCGTTCGGCGAGGTTTGCCAGCACATCCAGTTCTGAAAGTGCTTCAGCGCTGGTTTGCAGGGCTGCCAGATGAGGAAGTAATAAGTCGAACAGCTCTTCATACAGGGCTTTTTCAATAGCGAGAGCCTTGCCTTTGGAAGTCAGAACTTTATCTTCATACTCTTTTAATTCAGGAATAATATAGCGTTCTGCATTTTTCAGGGTCTGGCGGCGTACATAATGAATCGGCACAAGGTGACTTTGCCCGCGACTGACCTGAATATAATAACCATGCACTGCATTGAAGCCGACTTTCAGGGTATCAATACCGAGTTTTTCACGTTCACGGATTTCCAGTTTGTCGAGATAATCACTGGCACCATCAGCCAATGCTCGCCATTCATCCAGCTCAGCATTATAACCAGGCGCTATGACACCGCCATCACGCACCAGAACAGGTGGGGTTTCGACGACCGCGTTTTCCAGCAGTTGCTGTAACTCGTCAAAACGACCAATACGTTGTTGTAATGCCTGAATATACAGGGAATCAGAAGAATCCATGATCTGGTGGATATCTGGCAATTGCTGGAAAGCGTGGCGCATTCTTGCCAAATCACGAGGACGGGCAGAGCGGAGAGCGAGACGGGCCAGCACACGTTCTAAATCGCCAACCTGACGCAAGAACGGTTGTAGCTCAAAGCCTATCTCCTGAAGCGCAGAAATAGCCTGCTGGCGATTTTCCAGTATATCCCGGTTGCGGATTGGGGTATGGAGCCAGCGTTTCAACATACGGCTGCCCATAGGCGTCACACACTGATCGAGTACAGAGGCAAGGGTGTTTTCAGTGCTTCCCGACAGGTTCTGAGTCAATTCAAGATTGCGGCGGGTAGCGGCATCCATGATGACCGTCTCTTGCTGGCTTTCCATTGTGATATTGCGGATATGAGGCAGAGCAGTGCGCTGAGTGTCTTTGACATATTGCAGCAGACAGCCTGCCGCTCGCAGTGCCTGTGGTGCCTTTTCGACCCCAAAACCGATAAGATCACGGGTACCAAATTGCAGATTTAGCTGCTGCTTTGCCGTATCCAGTTCAAATTCCCACATAGGGCGACGACGCAGGCCGTGATAGCGTTCGATCAACCCCATGTGCTCAAAGGCTTCAGGATAGAGTAATTCAGCCGGACGGGTGCGCTGGAGTTCAGCAGCAATTGTATCTTCATCAGCCATTTCAGAAACACGGAAACGACCGGAAGTGATATCCAGAGTAGCGTAGCCAAATCCCTGACTGTCATGCCAGATAGCCGCCAGAAGGTTATCCTGACGTTCTTGCAGCAATGCTTCATCAGTGACAGTTCCCGGAGTCACAATACGTACAACTTTACGCTCAACAGGGCCTTTGCTGGTGGCAGGATCGCCAACCTGTTCACAGATTGCCGCAGATTCACCCAGTTGAACCAGTTTTGCCAGATAGTTTTCAATTGCATGATAAGGAACTCCAGCCATTGGGATTGGCTGGCCTGCGGACTGCCCACGTTTGGTCAGAGAAATATCCAGTAACTTTGCTGCCTTTTTCGCATCGTCATAGAACAACTCATAAAAATCTCCCATGCGATAAAGCAGCAAAATATCAGGATGTTGCGCTTTCAGGCGCAGATACTGCTGCATCATGGGAGTGTGGGTGCTTACATCCTTTGCTGGAGATTCTTTCATATTGATTTGATTCAATTTTATTGTTCCTGTTGACTCGGCTGGGCTATCGACACTCAGTCAACCCATCTAAATGACAAAACCTAAATATAATCAGCTAAGGATAGAACGCTAGTGAACCTCTGCTGGGCGAAAACACTATCTTATCACTGATAATCTGTGCGATTCATCTGTGGATCCGATGGCTGATATTAAGAGGAAGAGTCATACGGTAGGTTATCAGGATTGCGATCGGGAATGTATCGGATTTTTTGACTATTAAATGGGATTGCGAAGCGGCTCGATTTAAATCTTTTTCCCTGATGTATCGATGTTGGTCATTTTTAATTCAGTGGTAATGGAGAGATAAATTACAAAGTAATGATAATTGTTATTGTTTGCATTTGTTTTTGGCATTAATTATCATTACTACCCTTATAAGAACGATACAAATATACCAACAGCGCACAACAAATGAGTATACCTATTATTTTTCGACCTAATCCTCCGCGTTTGGGCGGCTTTTCATTATTATTTTTAATTGGATCGCTTTTACTCATCGATTGTCTATATTTCGCTGATTCTGGTGCTCATCAGTTACTTCCTACCACCCAATTAATTGATGCTGAAAAGGCAATACAGCCAATACAACCAGCAGCCAGCAGTGAATCATCGGAAATAACAGAACTAAAACGATGGAAGCTTGAAATACAGAAGCACCTTAGGCAATACATCCATTATCCTGCCTCTGCCCATAGAAACGGGGAAGCTGGGGTATCAGTTGTTCGGGCTGTCATTGATAGAAATGGTCATTTGGTTACCAGAGAAATACAGCAGAGTTCCGGTATTGCATCACTGGACAGAGAAGCTATGCAGGTTTTTAAAAGAGCAGAACCACTACCAATACCTCCGGAAAACGTATTGAAGAATAATAAAGTTACTATCATTTTGCCCATCACATTCAAATTGAATTAATTATCACACTGAACTAATAGCCATAACATGGAAGCATTAAAAGTGGAATCATCAACAAACTCGTTCAGCTCCCCACTGAACCTGAGAACAGGGATTTTATTAGCACTACTGGGAAACACAGTTTTTCCATCTTACGCAGCAGACACTGATAAAACATCGAAAACCGCGCCAGAAAATCCTCATAAGCCAGAAACCGTGGTACTTAAAGAGCTTAAAGTTTCCGGATTCAGTGAAGCACAGCTAAACGCTGATTTACCTTATATGACCCCCGGTTCCAGTACTCATATTTCAGCGGAGCAGGTAGAACAGCGCCGTGGTACATCCGTGGGTGATTTTCTGAAGGGAACGCCGGGCGTACTGAATAGTGATAACCGTAATTCTGGCGCGCTGGATGTCAATATCCGTGGGATGCAGGGGCAGGGAAGAACACCGGTTATTGTTGATGGAGCCATGCAGGAGACAACGATTTACCGTGGTTATTCAGGGGTGGCCGGGCGCACTTATATTGATCCGGACTTGATCAGTTCCGTGGATATTGAGAAAGGCCCGAGTACAGGGGCTGACGCTAATGGGGCTATTGGTGGGGTAGTCAGGGTAAGTACACTTAATGTGAATGATGTTGTTTTACATGGTCAGACATTCGGTGTGAGAATGACTGGCGGGTTTAATAACAACAGTACAAGGCCTCCGGAAGTGGGTACGGTTGGGGGTTATCCCAAATCTGATTCCTATCAAAATGACGAGATTTATAAGGCCTATGGTCACCCTGCCGGAATGGATCGACATGGTGGATTCCGTCCAACCGGAGGGAATGGCAGTATTGCATTGGGGATCAAAAGCGAATATCTGGATATGGTTGCCGCTTTTGCCCGCCGACATAATGGCAACTATTATGCGGGTAAAAGAGGAGAAAATGTTCCTCAGATAACAATTACACCATCTCGTAAAGGTTGGAGTTTTGCCTCGTCTGAGAGATTCACGCCTTATAGGGCGAGTGAGGAAATACTTAACACCTCGATGGATAATATTTCCTATTTACTGAAAGGAAAATTGAAGTACGAAGGTCATGGCCTTGAACTGGCTAGAAACGAATATATCAGTCGCTATGGTGAAATAATGCCATCGGCAATAGCGCGTTGGGGTGTGCCTTATGAAGGCTTTATGAATAAGATCAATGTCAATTCATATACGGCACAATATCGTTTTAAGCCAGAAGGTAATTATCTGGTCGATTTAAAAGCCAATGCGTTTTATAGCAAGTCTGTTAGCCGTATTAATACGTCAAATCCTCCTTTCGGTAAAGTACCAACAGGTTCCGCTTATTTAAAAGATGAATTATCACGAGGCCGTACTTATAGCCAAGTGGATAAATGGGGAGTAGGTATTAATAATACATCAGAGATCCTGTTCCCTTATGGGGATCTTTCGTTTACCTATGGCGCATCTTACACATATGAAACTATTGGTTATCCGAAGGATGAGATCTATGACGCACATAAGAGTGGTACTTTTAGGGAAGGATGGCGCAATGATTACAATATTTTTGCTAATGCCGAATGGAAGCCTCTGGATTGGCTGACCTTTGATGGTGGTTTGCGTTATTCATATTTTAAGTCTCATGATAATAATCCTATATTTCCAGATACTTTTGATGAGAATTATAAACCGAAGGCAGTGGTTGAACCGGTTACCTACGGAGAGGGATTAGAACGTACTGCTGGCGGTTGGTCTCCAATTATCAATATGACCCTTGAGCCTTTAGAAGGTCTTCAATTCTATGGCAAGTATGGCTCTGCTATCCGGTTACCAAGCCTGTTTGAAACAACTAAAGGCTGGTCTCAGACTCCGAATACAAACCTCCTGTTATCACCTGAGCGTTCCCTGTCATGGGAAGTAGGGGTCAATGTATTGAAGAACGATCTGTTGATGGATGGCGATAAATTCCGTACTAAACTGAGCTATTTTGATACACAGGTTAAAGATTATCTGACCAGAATAAACAACGCAAAACGTGGTCAGTATGAGACTCAGCTTACAATGATCAATGTTGATAAAGCGGAGTGGCGTGGTTTAGAGCTTTCATCAAGTTATGATGTGGGTTTTGCTTACGCTGAATTAGGCTGGTCATATTACACACACACGCTATTTTGTTTAACACCAGAACAGGCAAGCATTAATCCTAAAATGCGCTGTAATCCGGGGGGTATTCCGGACAGCTACGTTGTAAACCATATCCAGCCGAAGAATAGTTATACAGTGACATTGGGTGGACGTGCTTTTGATCAGGATTTGGATATGGGAGCAACGCTAAGCTATATGGGGAGCCGGCCTAGCGTGGGTTTGAGTGATGTTAAAGGACAGCGTTCCGGAAGTGTTCTGGTTCACGTTGAATGGGAACCTTACACAACCGTTGACCTGTTTGTGAAATATAAAGTTAATAAAAACATTCGGATTCAGGCAGGTATTGATAACGTGACTGATGTCTATTACCTCGATCCGTTAGCAATGGGATTAATGCCGGGACCGGGACGTACTTTCAGAACGAATGTGACTGTTAAGTTTTAATTGCCATCGTTGTGAACGCCTGACTGAAATGCCTATTCCTGAACGGAGTAGGCATTTTCTTTTCTGTATTATTTTCATTTCGGTTGTGAAGGCGGGTAAGAATGCGACAACGGGGTTAATTCTTCTGATTCATGATTATCAAAATTTCCCAGAATTAATCCAATCGTCGGGCCATCATCAATTGCCCCTAATGAACTACCACAATGATTACAAAATGCCCGGCTGGAATAATCGGAAGATCGATATAAAGAAGGAAAGCCACCTTTTCCAATCCATCGCACTGAATCTTTGGGAAATTCAACCCAACAGAGTGTCAATGCTCCGGAGTGTTTCTGACACATCGTGCATGAACAGGCATGGGGGTTATTAGGCGTTCCTGTTGCAATGAACTGGATATTGCCGCATAAACATCCACCACGATATTCAGATATACCCATAATCCTTCCTCATGAAAAATAAATAGCTTCATACACAATTAATAAAAGACCCTTACTATTTTATTCACCGGGATAAATAGCAAAGGCCCTTTATATTGTGAATGAGTCATTCACCCGAACAAAGACAGATAACGATCTCTCGACCAGCGATAATATAAGGCCAGCATATTATTGACTTCCTCGGGATAAAATTTTTCAGGTAAAAATGCGTCACCGGGGGAGATTTCCGTTTCACCATGTATCCACTCAAACATTTCCTGATATTCTTCATGGGCTGGATCTTTAAGAATATTAAGTAGATCCCTATAACCATAGACTCCGCCACAATCTTCCGGAGGGCAGGCTTGTTCTCCTTCGAGGCAGAATATCGGCATGGGTAATTCTTCCGGTGAATAGTTACTGTTTTCCAACAAGATTTCATGTTCCCATGAGTCACCAAAATCATAAAGATAAATGAATTTACTTCCTTTGCGTTTGATGAGTGAATCCAGTTTGAATTTCCCTTCCTCATGACCTTCTTCTGGTGCTTCAGGCCTTTCGGTAAAACGCTTAGAATCCAAAATAAATTCATGTAAATGACTATCTTCCCAGCCCATTACAACTTGAATAACATCATGTAATCTATCCAATGAAATATTGGATGGAACAATGAAGCGACGCCATATAGCAGGTTTTGTTTCTGTAAGTGTAATTTTTAACTGATAGAATTTTTTCATTTATCACCCTTAATGACTTGAATAATTGACAAAGAAATATGTTGAGTTCAATAAGGCTTCATTACAGTATGAATTTTCTATAGTGATAATGCGAACAAATTTTAATAAATAGCTTGAGTTATTCACTTATGCAAGGGCATGATTAATAGACGACCCTACTTACTGAAAAAATAAGAGAAAATTAATGGTAGATAGCACTGGCGTATTGATTAAAAGTTCAGAAGAAATAAAACGAATGGAAATTGCGGGGCGTATGACGGGGCAGGTTCTTGAAGCTGTTCGTCAGATTATTGTCCCCGGAGTGACGACATTAGAAATAGATACGTTTTGTCATAATTATATCGTTAATACACTGGGAGCTATTCCCGGTAGTCTGGGGCAGTATGGTTTTCCCTATACAGTCAATACATCCGTTAATCATGTCGTTTGTCATGGCTGGCCATCCGATAAAAAACTGAAAGATGGTGATATTGTTAATGTGGATGTGACAGTAAAAAAAGACGGATACTATGGCGATAGCAGCGTCACATTTTGCGTCGGAGAAGTTCCCTCACATGCCAGACGGCTGGTGGATATCACACAAGAGTGTCTGTACAAGGCGATCAGGATTGTAAAGCCGGGTATCACATTAGGGGACATCGGGCAGACGATACAGCAGCATGCTGAGGCGAATAATTATAGTGTTGTCCGCGAATACTGTGGTCATGGTATCGGAAGTAGTATGCATGAAGAACCTCAGATTCTGCATTATGGGAGAGCGGGTGAAGGAATTGTACTGGAAGAAGGTATGACATTCACGATTGAGCCAATGATCAATCAGGGGAAAAAAGAGGTTAAGCTGCATAAAGATGGCTGGACTGTTACAACGAAAGATCGCCGCTTATCAGCTCAGTTTGAGCATACTATTCTGGTTACGCATGATGGTTTCAGGGTTCTGACCTTGCGGGATGAAGAGCGGGAAATGTTTGAGCGCAGCTAGCTTCCCGGTTTTGTACGCTACTGATAGTGATCTTTCTTTGTGTTTTAAGCAGGCTGTTTTTTGTTTTCTAATAGTCTGCTATGACGTAGTATTATCGGAAATTAAAGTCTATTGTTTAGTATAGCCATCATTTTTCTGGGTTTATAAACAATAAAGGAACTGACTTACAACAATATTTATGGTTATAAGGAATACCGATAATATTATGTCCTCACTTTATAAAAATAAAAATATTTTTTATTTAATCTCTCTTTTTCTACTGGTATTACTGATCCATAATTGTCTGGGATATCAGCTAAAATTAATATATGTTTTTAGTGCTTTTGCATTCTTTTTATTTCTTGCCTCCAGTAATAAACGTTTATATGTCGTACTGATCTCTTTGTTTTCCATTGTCGGAATATTATACGCACCGCTTGGTCTCAACTACGGTTTTCCGGATATCAACGCTGTCGGTTCAGTGCTTTATACCAACCGTAATGAAACACTGGAATATATCAGTGGGTTTCCTGTATCAACTTATTTGACTGTGTTTGCTATTTTTATTCTGATGTTGTGCTCGGTAAAATTAAATGCCGTTTTCTCAGCAAAAGGTAAGAAGTGGTTATTGGCGCTGTTTTTTATTTCTGCGTTTTGGTCACCTGTTAAGGGATATGTGAAGTCGGGTTTTGTGGATAGCTATGAACTTCTGAATACCAGTTTACCCGAAATCCGCTTTTTCAAAGACGCCTACCAAAGCTATGTGAAGGTTATGTCTGAAAACAACCGGTTTGCCAGCGTGATCAAATATCAGGATGACTGGCAGCCCACCGTTAAAGAAGATAAATATGATACCTACATTATGGTTATTGGCGAAAGCGTCCGTCGGGATTTTTTAGGGGAATATGGATTCCCTGATAACAACACGCCCTGGCTGGATAAAACGAATGCAACAATATTCACTAACTATATTTCTGCTGCGCCATCCACTCAGCTTTCATTGACGAACTCACTGGCAATTCGTCAGGAAAATCAGATTAAGCTGAATAACAGTATCATGACACTGGCAAATAAGGCTGGTTTTGAAACTCACTGGATTTCCAATCAAGGTATGAAAGGCGGGTTTGATTCCCCTTCTGCAATGATAGGCCAGCAGGCCATGAATTCTATTTTTCTGAAAGAGGGAAGTTCAGATGATAGAAGCTACATGCCGGATGAAAATTTATTACCCCATATCCGTAATGCCCTGAAACAGGGTCATAAGAAGAGATTGATTGCCATTCATTTGATGGGGTCACACCCACAGCCCTGTGCCAGAACTAATAATAAATACAGCCACTATTTTCACTCCAAAGATATCTCCTGTTATGTACAGAGCATCCATAATACGGACAGTTTATTGGCTGACATTGAGAATATCGCCAGACACAATAAGCTGAACTGGACGATGCTTTATTTTGCCGATCATGGTTTGTCTTTTGTGCGCAAAGGAACGGATAAAGAGAATCTGAACCATAGTGATGCCAATAAACAGAATTATCAGGTGCCTTTCGTCATTACTGGCTATGACTATAACGTTAAGACCAGAATCAATGCTCATCGCAGCGGATTTCATCTTTTGCCTATGTTATCCACGTGGCTGGGGATTGAAGAACCACGGTTATCTTCTGAATGTGACTGGTTTTCTGAGCAGCAATGCGGCGATCAACACACTGTCATTTCATTTGATGGTAAGTATGCTGACTTTAACAGCCTGAAAGATGATGCCATTGATTCTGGTTTGTAGACGATAAGCATATTCAAGAAGCATTTACTCTAAAGTCACTGTAAAACCACTGATAGAAGGATTCTGACCGCTTAATGTGTTATTTCACCGTTAGCGCAGATCCTTCCCATCCCGGCGGAAGAAGTTTCGTATCATAGTACAGTGTGGCGAGTAGTATCGCTTCCTGCGGTAGTCGGATAACTGGCGTACAGAAGCGGAGAAATGAAAGGGTAACTTGCTGTTCGTCTTACCTTAAAAAAGGGTGTTTTATGAACAATAATAAATTTTTAAAACATATCCCCTGGATGATACTGGGGATAATTGGGGCATTTTGCCTCGGAGTTGTTGCACTACGTCGGGGAGAACATGTTAGTGCTTTATGGATAGTTGTTGCTTCGGTGGCAGTTTATCTGGTTGCTTATCGCTATTACAGCCTTTATATCGCCACTAAGGTGATGAAGCTGGATGCAACACGGGCAACACCGGCGGTTGTTAATAATGATGGCCTCAATTATGTGCCAACCAACAAAAATGTCCTGTTTGGTCACCACTTTGCTGCTATTGCGGGGGCCGGGCCGTTAGTCGGGCCAGTGCTGGCGGCACAGGTTGGTTATCTGCCGGGAACATTGTGGCTGTTGGCGGGGGTCGTTCTTGCCGGTGCCGTACAGGACTTTATGGTTCTGTTTATGTCTTCCCGCCGCAATGGAACATCACTGGGAGAGATCGTTAAAGAAGAGCTGGGGCGGGTTCCGGGAACAATCGCCCTGTTCGGTTGCTTCCTGATTATGATCATTATTCTGGCAGTACTGGCACTGATAGTTGTGAAAGCGCTGGCAGAAAGTCCGTGGGGAGTATTTACCGTTTGTTCCACCGTTCCCATTGCTCTGTTCATGGGGATTTATATGCGGTATATCCGCCCGGGACGAGTAGGGGAAGTTTCCGTTATTGGTATTCTGTTACTGATTGCTGCGATATGGTTTGGTGGTGTTGTTGCCGCTGATCCTTATTGGGGACCGGCTTTAACTTTCAAAGATACCACCATTACTTATGCATTGATTGGCTATGCCTTTATCTCTGCCTTGCTGCCTGTTTGGCTGATTCTGGCACCACGCGATTATCTGGCAACTTTCCTGAAAATCGGTGTGATTGTTGGTCTGGCGGTGGGTATTGTGATCCTCAACCCTGACCTGAAAATGCCGGCTGTAACACAATTTGTTGATGGTACAGGTCCTGTCTGGAAAGGCACGTTATTCCCATTCTTATTTATTACGATCGCCTGTGGTGCTGTATCTGGTTTTCATGCCCTGATTTCTTCTGGTACGACGCCTAAGTTACTGGCAAACGAAAAAGATGCCCGATTCATTGGCTATGGTGCAATGCTGATGGAATCATTCGTTGCGATCATGGCTTTGGTTGCAGCATCCATCATCGAGCCGGGGCTTTATTTCTCCATGAATACACCGCCGTCGGCACTGGGTATTACCATGCCGGATTTGCATAATCTGGGAACATCTGAAGCGCCTGCGATTATGGCGGCTTTGCAGGATGTCACCACTCAGGCAGCGGCCACGGTAAGTTCATGGGGATTTGTGATTTCACCTGACCAAATCCTGCAAACGGCAAAAGACATTGGTGAACCTTCGGTTCTGAACCGAGCTGGTGGTGCACCGACTCTGGCGGTGGGTATTGCTCATGTATTCCATCAGATCATTCCGGCCGCAGATATGGGCTTCTGGTATCACTTTGGTATTTTGTTTGAAGCGTTGTTCATCCTGACTGCTCTGGACGCAGGGACACGTTCCGGTCGTTTTATGTTGCAGGATTTATTGGGTAATTTCGTTCCATCGCTGAAAAAAACGGATTCCCTGATTGCCAGTATAATTGGTACAGCCGGCTGTGTGGGAATGTGGGGCTACCTGTTATATCAAGGCGTTGTCGATCCGCTGGGCGGTGTTAAGAGCCTGTGGCCACTCTTTGGCATTTCGAACCAGATGCTGGCAGCTGTTGCGCTCGTGTTGGGTACTGTTGTACTGATCAAAATGAAACGTACTAAGTACATTTGGGTAACGGTTGTACCGGCTATTTGGTTGTTGATTTGTACTACATGGGCGTTGGGGCTGAAATTATTCAGTGATAACCCTAAGCTGGAAGGCTTCTTATTCCTGGCGAAGGAATATAAGCAACGTATTGCGGAAGGCGGAGCAGATCTGACCGCTCAGCAGATCAATGATATGAGCCATATTGTTGTGAACAACTATACGAATGCTGGCCTAAGCATTTTGTTCCTTATTGTGGTCTATAGCATCATTATTTATGGTATCAAAACTGCGATAAACGCGAATAAAAACCCAGAACGTACAGATAAAGAAACGCCTTATGTTCCTGTTCCGGAAGGTGGAGTCAAAGTTTCTTCTACGCATTGATGCTAATACTTAAGCCATAGAGTGGCTTTGGCAATCACAATACCCCACATGATAGGTTTTGTATTATGTGGGGTATTTCTTTAAGGTGTAGTTTTAAGGTATCGCATTAAGAAAATTACTTTTGAGAACAGTTATGGGAGAGTGTTATGTTTGGTAATCTTGGCCGTGCCGGAAAATATTTAGGGCAGGCAGCCCGGATGCTGGTGGGAGTGCCTGACTATGATACTTATGTACAGCATATGAAGGATAATCACCCTGACCAACCTTATATGACTTATGAAGAATTTTTCCGTGAACGCCAGAACGCACGTTATGGTGGTGATGGGAAAGGGGGAATGCGTTGTTGTTAGTGAATGCAGTCGGTACAAACCTGAGGCGCGTCGTCACCTTATTTTTATCAAAAAGTGTTGATCGTGCCTCAGGCTAAGTCAGGTAAATCTGGTGGCTAAGCTGGCTTAATAATATTTTTCCTGTCTATCCTGAATGGGTAGATATTAAAAGAAGTACTTCCTTTTAATGCAAGATCGGCGCAGGCTTTGCCAAATAATGGGGCAAATTTAAATGACCAGCCACCTAATGATAAAATAATATTTTTGTATTGATCATATTGTTGAGGTATAAAATCCAGGACGGCTGTATTATCAGGTAAATCAGTATGTAATGCTCTTGCCATATCAATGGGGGTTGTATCTACTCCTCTCATATATTTGTTGGCAAAATCTCGAGTTATATCAATATCTAATTCCTTTGGTGCAAAACATCTATCTTCTACATTATCATAAGTATACGAAGCCCAATCTACCGCCAGACGGATAAAGCCCTTTCTTGCAAAGTCATAACTAGGAAAGCCATAGAACAGGTTGCTGTAACCGTTTTTAGGATTCTCAAATTGAAAAAACATTGGATAGTTTTTTTCTGGAATTTCTCCTGTGAGTTTATAATATGAAAAACACATATCCCAAATAATATAATTTATTCTTATTCCGACTGATTTAGGTAATATTTGATTGGTGAAAGCATTAGAAGTAATCACTATTTTATCAGACTTATAACTACCATTATTTGTTATAATAGAAACACCATCTTGGCGGCTGGTTATTTTACAGACTTTTGTTTCTTCAGTGACAGTAACATTATTTGACTCTTTCAGGTATTGACCAAGTTTTTTGATAATATTTTTGACGTCAATGGTTGCATTATCAGGGCTATATAAACCCATATAATTATCTGGCAGGTTTTTGAAAGGATACTTACTTTCCAGTTCATCTTTGGTAATTATTTCATATTTTTTATTGAGCTCTTTTAATACTCTTACTGGCCCGAATAGAGTGCCTTGTGGTGTATCACCTGTTGCGATACCAAAATTGAGTAACCCATTCATATACATGAATTTAGAACCCAGCTCTTTTTCTAAATCATGATACATATCTCCAGCTTTGAAAGATAATTTAGCATGTTCAAGATCATCATACACGGTTCTCCACATTCTGACATGTCCTGCTGAGCTTGAGTCTTGTGTTCCGATAGTATTCCTTTCTATCAGCAGTATATTCTTACCAGACTTAGCGGCATAATAAGCCGTGCACAATCCAATAATTCCTCCACCAACTACACAGATATCATATTTTTTATTATGAATGTATTTATTTTCATGATCTGTTAATGGTGATTCCATTTTAATAACGTCATGTCGATTCATCTATATTCTCCAATTTTATTTATTGTTAAAATTTAATTTTATTAACTATAAAACCAGACACAGATTGCACGCCAAACACGATTGAGACTAAATAGTGTTCTATCTTGAAATTCATTGTGTATAGATAATTATCGCCCTAAATAATATTCTTTATCTAACCATTCAGGCCAATTAAGACGAAATATTTCTTGTAATAATTTTTCCGTGACACAAAATGCTCCTTCAGTCCAGCCCTGATCCCCTGAGTAAGCTTCTCCGATAATATGCACTGATTCATTTTTTATCGGATGCCTCATAAAAGGCATGACTTCGTCAACTGATACTCCGACTTTCCATGCATGATATCCACCGCCATATGGATCCTTAGACCAGTCTTGAATTCGGGCAATATAAGGAGGAGGAATATCAATACCATGTAGTTCTTTAACCTGATTCATTGCTTCTTCTACCAGGTGTTTAGAGACAGGCTCTCCGGGTAAAGGAGATTCTTTCAATTTTTCTTTTGATACTATACTTGTTTCACAAGGTTCATAGATAGAATCTTTATCTTTTATTTGTATCAGTGCTTTCCAAAATGTTACAGCCCGCATGTCGTTATAGCTTGATAGGAATAATGAATGTGAATTTTTATCGTCTGTACCGAAATAGTAGCATTGGCGAATAGCTAAATCAGTAATTGATGCGCCGGATTTGGTGTTAAATTGTTTATTCCACCACGGGTACTCAAATCCCATTAATAATTTTAATGATGGCTCAGGAATAACCGTATTAATATTTTTATTTAATTTTGGGTGTGAATGTTTATCAAAGAAAAAATTGTACTGATCCAGAAGATTAAGGGATTGCTTTGGCATTGCCAGAATAATGGTATCAGTATGTACTGTCCAGTCAGTCTGGCTATTTTCATTTCTGAATTTTAATGAATAACGACGATTTCCACCATTATTATGTTGAAAAGTGATTAAAGTGTTTTTTAACCATAGCTTAGCACCATTTTGGTCTGTATAGGCTTTTGCTAAAGCATAGGCTAATTGATCATATCCATTTTTAATAGTTCGATATTCTATATCAGTTTGTGTAAAATCACCTACCATATAAGACATTGATTCAGCAGCATTCCAGTTTATGGTGTTTGAATAATATCCTCCGGCATCAGATAAGAAATTATATCCTTCCTGACCGACTTGATCTTTAATTAAATTCCAGAATCCGATGTCCTTAACTTTCATTTTATCATAGGGACTTCCTTTTTTAATATAAGTAATATTCTTTTTGATGATATCCCACTGCCGTAGACTGATTTTAAATTTGTAATCATATTTACTTGTTTTTTCAACAAGATTACCATAATTCTCCTTAAACCAAGGGTCTGCAACTAAAACATCATATATAATCTTATTAAATAGCTGTGAGGCACTATATCCTTGAATATCATCATTAATAAAGTATCGTATTTTAAATTTTTTATCATTTTTCTGCATTTCAGACCAGATATCCGCCCTAAATCGCTGACCTCGTAAATAGAAAAAATTATTTGGTGAATCACTTCCTGGAAAGGGAGCGTGATCTAATTTAAAAATATTTTCAATCAATGAAGTGGTGATTTTTTGTGATGTTAAATAACGCATTCCTCCTAACTCACCAATAATATCCATTCCAGGTAAGTTAACAGAGAGTAATCTTCCTCCTATCGTATGATTTAAATCAAAAATATGTACACTTGTAGGAGAATAGGTGTTGTCAGAATCATCTCCACTTAATAAACGATACCCTGTATATAAACCAGATACACCCGCACCAACAATAGCAATGTCAATTGATAGTTCTTCCTGAGTCCCGGTACTATGAGGAATTTGATCCATCTCAATTCTTTTGTTTTTTTTCATGGTCCATCTCCATTAATATAAATAGTATTCTGCTGGAGTTGTTTTTTAATACAAAGCTGAGAAGAGAAGTGATTTTTATCGGCATGATATTATTTTTATAGAATTGGAGTAACTGGATTAATCTGATTGTGCAAATCGTGTATTATTATTGATCTCAGATTTGAATTTTTTTAAAACAAACAATTTTTATAGTGATGCAGGAAAAAATGAAACCTATATCAGTGACCATCCTTACAGGATTTTTAGGATCAGGGAAAACGACATTATTACAGCATATTCTCAATGCTGAACATGGTTATAAAATTGCTGTCATAGAAAATGAATTTGGTGAAGTACCTATTGATAATGAACTCATCGGAGATAGAGCAATACAAATTAAAACACTAAGCAATGGCTGTATTTGTTGTAGTCGCTCGAATGAGCTGGAAGACACTTTACTTGATTTATTAGATGGTATTGATAACGAACAGTTTGTTTTTGACCGCCTGATTATTGAGTGTACAGGGATGGCAGATCCCGGCCCAATCACTCAGACTTTCTTTTCTCATGAGGTTTTGTGTCAGCGTTTTTTACTGGATGGGATTATTACACTGGTGGATACGGTTCATGCAGAGCAGCAGCTTGATAATTTTTCCATTGCACAATCACAAGTAGGATATGCTGATAGGCTTTTGTTGACGAAAACGGATGTTGCTCCTGAGAATGACGCATTAATCGGGCGATTGCAGAAGATCAATGCCAGAGCACCGATCCATAAGATCGTACACGGTAAGGCTGATTTAGATCTGCTTTTTGATCTGGAAGGTTTCATTCTGAATGATCAACTTACTGTTGCACAGCCTGTTTTTCGTTTTATCCCTCAGCACCAAAATAGTGTTCAGTCGATAGTTGTTACCCTGAACCATTCAGTGGAATTAACTAAAGTTTCAAATTTGATGGAAGAGTTGTTACTGAGTTTTGCTGATAATTTACTGCGTTATAAAGGTATTCTTGCCATTCAGGAAGAATCGCGCAGGTTGTTGTTTCAGGGAGTCCAGCGTTTGTACAGTGCAGACTGGGATCGTGAATGGCGTGATGATGAACATCGCCAAAGTGTGCTGGTTTTTATTGGAGTAGATCTGCCAGACCAGAAAATCAGGGAAAAATTTGCACAGCTATAGTTAGTTATTTTTTAATAACAACATATCTGTTGCACTGAACTTGAAAAATGAAGGGAATACTCCCTTCATTTTTTAAGCTACCTCTTTACTAATGAAATCGATTCATTGCAGTAAGATGCTGGGTAATGCATTTTTCTATATCTACCTTTCAGGTGCTGTATTACTGGCTGCAACCTGAAATTCATAATGTATATTATTAAGAATAGGTAGAAATTTTTTGCCACATATTTAAATAGAAATTTATATTATAAATTCTAACCTGGAGTTTAAGTTTTATAAAAACAGCAAGCACTGATTTAACAAATACAAAACAATAAAGACAAATATTATACATAAATCAGATTTATCATACGTCAAGGTTCATATTTGTATTATGATGAATTCATCTGTTTTGTTTACCTGCAATCTCCACAGAAGAAGTAGTGGAGATCGTCGCAATAACAGATCATGTTAGTGAAAACAGGGAAAATAGATGGAAATTCACTTAGAGTGTGTCTCCCAAATGTTAGAAAAGCGTTTTACATTACTGGCTGTGTAAATCACTGTATGTGAAATATTACGGTGCCCCAGATAATCCTGAATTAAACGTGTATCACGGCCGAGATCGGCAAGTGCGTAACCACAGGCATGTCTTAGCATATGAGGGTGTGGAGAAACACTGACCGCAGCCTGCTTACCATAACGCTTCAGTAATCCATAAACTTGTTGCCGTGAAACCGCTCCCGATTTTTGGGAGAGGAAAACCCATGGAGAATCCGCTTCTCGCCATTTTTGGCGTACATCCAGCCATTTTTTTAGTGCTTCAATTTCTTCCGGGATGAGTGGATGTGTTGTTGACAGACCACCTTTTAATCGCCTGATATGAATAATAGCTGAATTTAAATCGAGATCGGATAAACATAAATTACACAGCTCACTGACCCTGAAGCCATGAATAAAACACATTAATAGCATGCAATAATCTCGTTCTGCATGACGTCCTTGTTTTGTTTCTGCCAAAATTGCATCTATCTCGTATCGGGTTAAAAATTTACGTTGCTTCATGAAATTATCATTCCTATTACATCAGTTCGATCAGCTATAAATAACGGGGATATTTAAACTAATCGAATACAACAAGCTATTGGAGCTTTTCCACATGATTGGATAAATACCAGGTTAATATAATTAGAAAACAGACAATGAAGAAATTTGCTGCTTCTATTTATCTTTTTTTAATGAAAATATTTATTGAGAAAGTGTAAATATTTGTTATGTAACCCTCGTGAATAGAATGGGCTAATTATAAAGATAATTCTACTAAGAATGTTGTTTGGCTAAATTTTGCAACTAAACATTTTACTGAGTTTTATTTTTAGTTTTTTATTCTTATATTGTTCCTTTAGGGTGTAATGGTTTCGTCTTTTTACTGCATTTAGTGGAAAAAGTAAATGATTTATCTAATTAGATCAAAATATACACTTATTTTGTG
>NZ_CAWQMW010000143.1:0-33564 GCF_963895965.1 Xenorhabdus sp. PB30.3
ATATACACCTATAAAGAGTAAAACCAAACTTTTATCTATTTAGTAAGATAAAAGTAATTATAAATTTTCAAGAACTACAATAAAAGTATTAAAAGCCAGAATAGAGGGTGTTATCAATTAGTGTTTTGGCTTTACATCAAAAAAATAAAGTGTCAAACTCGCTATTGACGATTTTTTATATCGATGTTATTTCCACGACTGGTTAGAGTCTTTCTTATATTTATCTATATGGTGATATATAAAAGTCTACTTATGTCTGCAAATACAGTTGTTTTCCTATGCCTATTTTTTAGGAAGCTCTGCTGTATTTGTTATATGGATAACATTGTAATTATTATCTTACCAATAATGGGTTGTTAGACAGTTCATGGTTGTATTAGCCAAAGGGTTGAAATATGAGTAAAAATAGTCCTGGTAGCGTAGCTCCTAAAGAAAGAATTAATATTAAATATGTTCCAAATACCGGTGATC
The DNA here is from genome assembly GCF_963895965.1 of Xenorhabdus sp. PB30.3. Taxonomy (NCBI): domain Bacteria; kingdom Pseudomonadati; phylum Pseudomonadota; class Gammaproteobacteria; order Enterobacterales; family Morganellaceae; genus Xenorhabdus; species Xenorhabdus sp. PB30.3. The sequence continues at coordinate 472 of NZ_CAWQMW010000143.1, forward strand.
AGACAGCAGAAGTTGAATTACCACTGAATCTTCTGGTTGTAGGTGACCTGAAAGGCAAAACAGAAGATACGCCAATTGAAGAAAGACCAACAGTTTCTGTTAATAAAAATAACTTCAATGCCGTAATGAATGAGGCGAATATCAACCTGACTTTTAACGTCCCTAATCGCCTCGATGAAAAAAGTGAAGAAGATTTACCAGTTAATCTGGAAATAAAATCCCTAAGTGATTTCTCACCGGATAATATCGCCAAGAAAGTACCAGAGCTGAATAAACTTCTGGAACTACGTGAAGCATTAGTTGCATTAAAAGGCCCTCTGGGAAATATCCCCGCATTTCGCGCTCGCCTGCAGTCACTGCTGGATGATGAATCCGTTCGTGAACAACTCCTGAAAGAACTTGAAATCATCAATAAAAAATAACTCGTTAAAGGAATTCTAAATGGCTCAGCACGAAGAAAACAGCACAGCACTTGCTTCTGGCGCAACCACTTCTCTGCTTGATGAAATTATGTCTCAAGCGAGAATGACTCCTGAAAATGACGGCTACTACATTGCAAAACAGGGTGTTGCCGCTTTTATCGGTAGCATTCTGGATACAGGTTCTAACGAAGAACCTATCAATAAGCTCCTCGTTGATAAAATGATTGTCGAGCTTGATAAAAAGCTGAGTGAGCAGATGGATGAAATCATGCACGCTAAGCAATTTCAGGAGCTGGAATCTTCCTGGCGCTCACTGAAAATGCTGGTTGATCGCACTGATTTCCGTGAAAACATCAAAATCAACATCATCCATGCGACTAAAGACGAATTGCTGGAAGACTTCGAGTTCTCTCCAGAAATTATTCAGTCCGGTTTCTATAAGCATGTTTACTCTACAGGTTACGGCCAGTTCGGTGGTGAGCCTGTTGCTGCTGTCATCGGTAACTACGCTTTCAACAACACTACGCCTGATATCAAACTGATGCAGTATGTCAGCTCAGTGGGAGCAATGGCTCACTCTCCATTCCTCTCCTCTGTTTCACCTGAATTCTTCGGTGTGAACCAGTTTACTGATCTGCCAGCTATCAAAGATCTGAAATCTGTCTTCGAAGGCCCTTCACACACCAAATGGCGTGCACTGCGTGAATCTGAAGATTCCCGTTATCTGGGTCTGACTGCACCTCGTTTCCTGCTGCGTCTGCCATATTCCTCCGTTGAAAATCCAATCAAAAACTTCAACTATCAGGAAAATGTCAGCCGTGACCATGAGCACTATCTGTGGGGTAACACCGCTTATCTGCTGGCAAGCTGCCTGACAGACAGCTTCGCTAAATACCGCTGGTGCCCGAATATCATTGGTCCACAAAGTGGTGGTGCGGTGAATGATCTGCCGGTTCATCTGTATGAAGCGATGGGTCAGGTACAGGCGAAGATCCCAACAGAAGTTCTGATCACTGACCGCCGTGAATTTGAACTGGCAGAAGAAGGTTTTATCACCCTGACCATGCGTAAGGGCAGTGATAACGCAGCATTCTTCTCTGCAAACTCCGTGCAGAAACCAAAAGTGTTCCCGAACACCCGTGAAGGCAACATTGCGGAAACTAACTACAAGCTGGGTACTCAGCTGCCATACATGTTCATCATCAACCGTCTGGCTCACTACATCAAAGTGTTGCAGCGTGAGCAGATCGGCTCTTGGAAAGAGCGTCAGGATCTGGAGCGTGAACTGAACATGTGGCTGAAACAGTACATTGCTGATCAGGAAAACCCACCAACTGACGTTCGTAGCCGTCGCCCACTGCGCGCTGCTGAAATCAAGGTTCTGGATGTTGAAGGCGATCCAGGCTGGTATCAGGTTGCGATGCAGGTTCGCCCACACTTCAAATACATGGGTGCGAGTTTCGAACTGTCGCTGGTCGGACGTTTGGATAAGGAATAATCATGGCTGCGCTGTACAGTTGGAACAGAGGCAGCTCTGCCAGTCTGTTCGAGCGCATTCAAGGGAAGAGCTCCGGCTCTTCCCGTCAGTCAAGGATGCGTGCTCTGCTTGATTCTATAAAGAAACATTTGAATGAAGTGCTTAATTCGCGCCCTGGTGCCTGCCAGAGTGCCATTGAACTGGGTGTCATTGACCTTAATGACGCAACCGCAACCTCAGTGGATTTCAAGCAAAGTATCGAATGGGCGATAGAAGAGTGCATCAGAAATTATGAGCCCAGAATATCAGCGGTGTCAGTCAGCGCCATCAATGATGAGTCAGATCCGTTGTTATTGAGCTTTCATATCAGTGCGGAAGTTTCCCTGGATGATATCAACGATGTTGTGGAATTCAGCATCCAGTTGGACAACAACCGGCGCTATTGCCTGGAGCGAACTCAATAAATGTCATTTGAAAAATATTTCAGAGATGAGCTGAACTATTTGCGACAACTGGGGAAAGAAGCCGCAGTTGAGCGTCCTCATCTTGCCGCTTTTCTGTCTGAACAAGGCTCAGATCCTGACGTTGAGCGTTTGCTTGAAGGTTTTGCATTCCTGACAGGCAATCTGCGGGCAAAAATTGATGATCAGTTCCCTGAACTGACTCATGGCCTGCTTAATATGCTTTGGCCTAATTATCTGCGTCCGACTCCCAGCATGACCATCATCGAATATACCCCTGATGAGAGTGTGGTGACAAAAGCGACACAGGTTAAACGTGGCACACAGATTATGAGTAATGCGCTGGCAGCTCATGATGATATTTACTCGAATGAAAAGCAGTCGAATGGCAAAAGGGATGATCACAGCCGCTGTACCTTCACCTTATGCCGTGATGTCTGGCTTTTCCCACTTTCTATTCAGGATATTTCCGTTAATAACAGTAATGAGCAGGGGATCATTGGCCTGAACTTTGCCTCAAAAACGGAACTGAATCTCCATGAACTGGAACTGGATAAATTACGCTTTTACCTCAGTGGTGATGACTATACCACTTCGCAACTCTATTTCTGGCTCTGTTACTACTTCAGAAAAGCGGAACTGGTGATCGGTGATAAGGTGATCCCTTTGCCGGATTTTGACTTTGTACCGGTTGGGTTTGAGCGGGAAGATGCACTGTTGCCTTACCCTAAAAATGCCTACATGGGTTATCGCATTTTGCAGGAATATTTCTGTTTTGCGGAAAGCTTCCTGTTTTTTGACGTGAAGGGTTTGCCGGAACTGCCTGAAGATCTTAAGACAAAAGATTTCAAACTGAATTTACATTTTTCTCAGGCACTGCCACCCGAAGCGAAGATCCGCCATGACACTTTCCGTCTGCACTGTACACCGGCGATTAATTTGTTCCCGATGGATAGCGAAGCGATTGAACTCAATGGTAGCCAGACGGAATACCCGCTGAAGGCCAGTTATAGCTTCCCGGATAACTACGATATTTTCTCTATCGACGGTGTTGAAAGCTGGCTGACAGGAGAGAATGGTGAGCGCAGCCGGGCACGTGTCGGTGAGCGGGTTTATACCCCGTTCGAAAGTTTCAATCACCAAATTGATAACGAAGATGAACGCTCAATGCGTTACTACCGTCTGCGGGTGAAAGAGTCACCTTTCCGCAGAGGGCTGGAACATTTCATCTCATTTGTCCGTGGCGATGAATCTGATCTGCTGCGGCTCAGACTGAAAGAGAATGTTTCCGTCAGCCTGACGTGTACCAACCGTGAACTGCCGCTGGAACTACGTGTCGGAGACATTAATTACCCTTCTATCGGCAGCCCGTCATTTGCGACATTCCGCAATATCACACGCCCGTCCGTGCCGCTTTACCCGTTGTTGGACGGCGGACTGCACTGGTCGCTGTTGTCGAACATGTCGCTGAACTACATGTCACTGCTGGATAGAGATGCACTGAAACAGGTGCTGCGTACTTACGATTTCCCGAGTATTCACAACCGACAGTCTAAACGATCATCACAGAAACGGCTTGATGCTATTGAAAAAATCGAGACAGAGCCGACGGATCGTCTGTTCCGGGGCCAGCCGGTACGTGGTTTGCGCTCTACTTTGTATATCCGGCAGCAGGCATTCAGCTCAGAAGGTGAGCTTTATTTGTTCAGTACGATTTTGTCACGGTTTTTCTCACTGTATGCCAGCGTCAACGCTTTTCATATGTTGAAGGTAATCAATCTAGATAATCAGGAATGTTATGAATGGCCGGTACAGATAGGTCAACACTCGTTGATGTAATCACAGCGCAGAGTCCTGCCAAAGCGCTGGAATTGGACATCTCACGCTACAACTTTTACCAGTTGGTTGAGCTGCTCAATCAGCTGGCGGTAGCGTGGGAAAAAACCGGAGAGACGGATCGGCCTGAACGTGAATCTGTCCGCTTCAAATCCAGCGCCAGTCTGGCATTTCCTACTCGTGATGTGGTTTCACTGACGCAGTCCAAACAGGGGTATTTTGAGCTGGAAGTCTCTTTTATGGGGCTACATGGCAGCCAGTCCCCGATGCCGGGTTATTACCTGGATTCACTGGCATGGGAAGACGCTCAGGGTGAAAACCGGCTGACGGATTTTCTCAACCTGTTTAACCATCGCTTAATCACGCTCCTGCACCAGATTTGGCGGAAGTACCGCTATTACATCTGCTTTAAGAAAGGCGGGGAAGACGGTTTTTCCCAGCGCATGTTCTCGCTGGTGGGGTTAGGCAGTGACGTTAACCGTCGGATGCTGAATATCAATCACAGCAAAATGCTGGCCTATGCCGGGTTGCTGGCAAGTCCCGGCCGTTCACCGGAAGTGATATGTAGTCTGGTTTCCCACTGTTTTGACTTACAGGATGTCACTCTACACGGCTGGCAGTTCAGAAAAGTCACGATCCCGGTTGATCAACAAAATCGTCTGGGCGGCACCAATAAGGGGCAAACGATTGGTGATACCGAGCTGTCAGTATTAGGACAAAACTTCACCATCGGTTCATGGATCGGGGATTACAGCGGGAAATTCCTGCTCAGTATCAACAATCTGCCCCGTGATCGGTTCCTGTCATTCCTGCCGGACGGAAAAAACTACCTCCCATTAGTGATGTTCATTTCCTTCGTCATGCGTAGTCAGTTTGCGTGGGAGCTGCGTCTCGGGCTGGCGGAAAATCAGGTTGGCGGCATGGTTCTGGGGGCACAACAGCATAACCATCTGGGATGGACCAGTTTTCTCGGTGAGCCGGAAAAGAAACCCTCTGTCACAATTTCAGTTATGGAATAACGACTATGGAAAAACATCAACCAACCCTTTCATTGCGGGTTATCAACAGTGAGCAACTGGAGAGTGGCCGAGCCGCCAGCTGCCAGTTTTCGCCACAGGGCGGTACGGTCGGCAGCAGTGAAAGTCACCTGTGGTCTGTTCAGGACAGTCAGGGCAATATCCACCCGTCACAATTCTCTATTCAGTGGCGTGATGGTGCATTCTGCCTGCAAGTGCTGTCTGATGCTGTGCAGATCAATAATGCCACATTAACACCACAGTCCAGCCTGATCCGTTTACAGCAGGGCGATCAGATTAAAGCCGGCAAGTTGTCGATCAAGATCCACATCAGCTTCTCTGAGTCAGATCGGGTCGATCCTTCAACGGTATCACCTGAATCGCTGGTTTCCAGTTACAGCAATCCGCTGGATGCCATGATGGAAGGTGTTTCGCTGCAAAAGTCTGCATTTGCCAAAGATGACAGCGTTGCTCCGACGGTGATGCACCGTTTCAGCGATGACCCTCTCAGGGTACTGGACAGTGAAAGCCTGACCACATTGAAACAGCAGGTTGACGCTGATGATACCGAGCAGCTTCTGCCTCCGGATCATTATCAATCCCCTCCATTTGCTAACCCTATTTCTGATAACCGAGGCAGTGTTATGGATCAGGAGTTCCTTGATTTACCGGATATCGTTTCCGAGCAGCATTATGAAGATATGGATGTTGACCATGTCGCGATTACGCCTTTGATGCGCGGGCTGGATACACAGTTGCCTCTGCACGACACGCAGCAGGCCAACGATTTCTTGCAGGAAATGGGTAAAACCATGAAAGCGGCAATCGAAGGATTACTGGCTCTCCAGCGTGAACAGCACGGGCTGCGTGATAAGCAACTTCGTCCGATCGAAGACAACCCACTGCGCCTGAATATGGATTACGACACCACGATGCAGGTGATGTTCTCCGAGCAGAAAAGTCCGGTTCACCTGTCAGCTCCCGCTGCTGTCGCAGAAAGCCTGCATAACCTGCAACTGCATTATCAGGCCAACCGGGAAGCGATCTCTGCGGCGCTGGATACCATGCTGGAAGCCTTTTCTCCTGAGCAGTTGCTCCGCCGGTTTTCACATTATCGCCGCAGCAGTGACGCCAGAAACAAAGATGCTTCATGGGCGTGGGAAATGTATACCAACTACTACCGTGAATTAGCTTCCAGCCGCCAGCAGGGGTTTGAAAAGCTCTTCCGTGAGGTGTACGAGCAGGCTTATGACCGCGCATTGCGTCAGGGCTTAGAGGACGCCAGTGATGAAACGTTCCGGTAGTCAGCGCATATGGTCGGTAGGGATTTTATTACTGTCAGCGATGTTACTGAACGGCTGTAGCAGTGCATGGAACGCAACCAAAAAAGTCGGTCAGGTCATCTGGGATCCTTCCACGCCGGTAGGAAGGCCGAGTGATCAGGCTTCTGTTGCCAATATCACGTTACTGGCTGAACCCAACATCAACCCCAATGAAAGTGGTGAACCGGCACCTGTTGAGATGAATCTGGTTTATCTCAGTGAGGATTCACGTTTTCTGGCTGCCGATTATGACCAGCTTGAAAGTGACAAGCTCGAAAAGGCGCTGGGGAAAAATTACATCGATCATCAGGATTACACCCTGCTGCCGGGGCAATACAAGCCGCTGGAAGTGATCACATTAGAAAAGAAAAACCGTTATATCGGTGTCATCGTCCACTATGCAGATGTCAATCAGTCTGAATGGAAAAAGATCATCCGGGTAAAAGACATGGGACGCCATTACAACATCTTGGTGCATGTCAGAAATAACGACGTCGAACTTAGAAAAGAGGAGGAGGAGTAATCATGCCAGGAAAGAATCGGGTGATTTGGCACGAAGGATTATTCATCAAGCCACAGCATTTCCAACAACAACAAAAACATAATGATTATCTGGCCCACAGCCTCGTCTCTGTACTGACAGCATACGGTCATGGTTTCAGCTCCATGAGCATCAATGATGATTTGCTCAAGCTGGGGCGCATCGGTATTACCGAAGCCAGCGGTATTATGCCGGACGGCACAATATTCGCAGCACCCAGTCAGGATCTGTTGCCAAAACCGCTGGATATCGAAAACATCAATGACCTGAAAAGTAAGGATATCTATCTGGCATTACCCATGTCGAGCGATACCATTCGTGAAGTGGCTGATCGGGATGCTGAAACCCAGAGTGCAGTGCGTTATCGCGAGCTGCCGGGTGATGTCCGTGACTTACATACCAAAGGCGGTGACTCTTCCATCCTGAACCTTGCTCAGCTGACACCAGTCTTGATGCAGGGCTCTGAGGATATGAGTGCTTACACCGCGATCCCGCTGTGCCGTATTAAAGAAAAACAGAAAGATGGCACTATCGTGCTGGATAATGAATTTATCCCGACCTGCCTGTCCATTTTCGTTGCTGACAAACTCAAGCGCTTCATGGTGGAAATCGATGGTTTGCTGACAGAGCGTTCAAGAACATTAGCGAAGCGTATCGGTTCGCCGGGCCAGCAGGGGATTGCAGATGTGGCTGAGTTTATGATGCTCCAGCTGTTGAACCGCGTTCAGCCGCTGTACAACCATTATGCTAAGCAAAGCGTTCTGCATCCGCTGCATCTGTACACCCAATTGATCCAGACCTGCGGTGAGCTGAGAACCTTTACCGATGCGAGCCGTCTGCCGGGCAATATTCTGGCCTATGACCACAATAACCTGACCGATACCTTTCAGGATGCCATGCACGCCATCCGTGATGCACTGAACGTTGTTCTGACACCGCGTGCAACATCGATTGCCCTGAAACAGAACGAAGGTGGAATTCGCGTTGCCACGCTGCACGATAACGACCTGCTGCGCAAAGCTGAATTTGTTCTGGCTATCAGCGCCAGCACTCCGCAGGAACAGCTGCGTCGTCAGTTCGTCCAGCAAACCAAAGTCACCTCAATGGAGCGTATCCGCGATCTGGTCAGCGTCCAGTTACCGGGTGTACCACTGATTGCACTGTCCGCAGCTCCTCGTCAGTTGCCATATCACTCCGGATATACCTACTTCCGTCTGGATCAGAAGAGCCCGGCATGGAAAGAGATCCAACAGGGTAACTCCATTGCATTCCACGTCTCAGGGGATTTCCCTGACCTGGATATGCAGCTCTGGGCTATCAGGGGCGGTAAGGACTAGTTATGAGGATTAGGCATGAGTGATATCAATGTTGACAGTCCGTCACTGGAAAAATTTGAAAAACAGGCTGAAACACTGAAAACGTTTCAGCGCCAGTACCAGCTCCCGTTGCGTGGTGAAAGCCTCAACCCGATGATCGATGCCGCCACCCCTTTACTGGGAATGGTTTTGCGTTTGCAGGACATGAGTGATCAGGCGCTGCCAGATAAGCTTTACCAACAGGTTGTTACTGACATTCGTGCTATTGAGCAGCTTCTGCAAACCAAGGGCTATGAACCCGGTGCGATTGTTTCATTCCGTTACGTACTGTGCACCTTCATTGATGAAACCGCATTGGGGCACGGCTGGAACAGCCAGAATGGCTGGTTGAAGCAATCACTGTTGGTGCACTTCCACAATGAAACGTGGGGGGGAGAAAAAGTCTTTGTATTGCTTGAACGCCTGATGGGAGAGGCTCAGCGCTACCAGCATCTGCTGGAGTTTATTTACCTCTGCCTCTGCCTTGGCTACCGCGGACGTTACAAAGTCAGCACCCAGAAAAGTGATGACTTTGATCGCCTGTTCCGCCGCTTGCAGCAACAGCTTCACTCATTGCGTGGAGATGCTCCGCCGACCACGCTGTATGTCAACGTAAACGAGCGCGATGCAAGTTATCGCCTGATCCGGCGTTGGAAGATCAAACATCTGTTTGCGATAGGCATAGGTCTGCTGATTGCTATTTATAGTTTTTATGCCATACGCCTCGGTGATCAGACCCAGTACATATTAGAGCAGCTAAATAAATTATTAAGATAGGAAGTCGCCATGATTCAGATTGATCTGCCCACTCTTGTAAACCGTTTAAACCCGATGACCCGCCATGCACTGGAAGCGGCGGCGGCATCCTGCGTCAGTCAGCAACAGCCAGAGATTACTGTGGCTCAACTGCTGCTTCAGATGATCGAAACACCTCTCAGTGACGTGCGTCTGATCCTGAACAAAGCAGAGATCGATAAAGACCTGCTGAAAGAACAACTCGATCAGGTGATGACTCATCACCAGTCGATTGTACAGACCTACCCTAATTTTTCCCCGATGCTGGTGGAATGGTTGCAGGACAGCTGGCTGCTGGCTTCCACTGAAATGCAGCATACCGAACTGCGCAGTGGTGTACTGCTGATCGCATTACTGTTCAGCCCGCTGCGTTATCTGGCTCCACAGTCTGCGCGACTGCTGGCGGGAATTAACCGTGAGCTGCTGCGTCAGAATTTCGCTGAATGGACAAACGGCTCTGCCGAACAGCCTTTCAGTACCGATGATAAAGAAGGGCAGGGCGTTCATCCGGCAAACAGCGACAGCCTGCTGGCCCGTTTTACCCAGAATATGACGGAGCAGGCGCGTCAGGGCAAACTCGATCCGGTACTGTGCCGTGATAATGAAATTGACCTGATGATCGACATTCTCTGCCGTCGCCGTAAAAACAACCCGATTGTGGTGGGTGAGGCAGGTGTTGGTAAAAGTGCTTTGATTGAAGGTCTGGCACTGCGCATCATCAACGATCGCGTTCCGGAAAAACTGCGTAACAGTGAATTAATGACACTGGATCTGGGGGCATTGCAGGCTGGTGCGGCAGTTAAAGGTGAGTTTGAAAAACGCTTCAAAGGCATTATGGCGGAAGTGATTCAATCACCAAAACCGATCATTCTGTTTATCGATGAAGCCCATACGCTGATTGGCGCAGGTAATCAGGCTGGCGGACTGGATATTTCTAACCTGCTCAAACCTGCACTGGCACGTGGCGAACTGAAAACCATCGCCGCGACCACATGGAGCGAGTATAAAAAATACTTCGAAAAAGATGCGGCTCTGTCCCGTCGTTTCCAGCTGGTCAAAGTTTCTGAACCAAGTGCGGAAGAAGCGACTGTCATCATGCGTGGCCTGCGAGCCATTTACGAGCAGGCACACGGTGTCCTGATTGATGATGAAGCGCTGAAAGCCTCGGCGGTACTGAGTGACCGTTATCTCTCCGGCCGCCAGCTACCGGATAAAGCCATTGACGTACTGGATACTGCCTGTGCCCGCGTAGCCATTAACCTGACATCGCCACCGCGCCAGATCTCCTCACTGACAACCGAACTGCATCAGATGCAGATGGAAATCGACGTGCTGGAAAGAGAGCAGCGGATGGGGTTGAACGAGCATTCAGAACGACTGAAAGAACTGCAAAACCAGCAGCAGGAAACTCAGGAACAGCTGACCGCTCTGGAAAGCGACTGGCAACAGCAGCAGGAACTGGTGAAGCAGATAATCGAACTGCGTAGTCAGCTTCTGTCTGATGATAAAGAAGCCAGTCAGAATGCCGATAGAGAAAAACAGGCTGCGGATGAAGTTTCTGACAACTCAGAAGAACATGATGTGACTGAGCAAGAAGAAGTACAGGAAGAAACGGTTACTGAACCGGCTGATGTGAAATCTCTGATCGAAAAACTGGCTGAACTCAATGAACAGCTGGCAGAACTTCAGAAAAAACAAACATTGGTTTCCCCACATGTCGACAAAACTCAGATTGCCGGTGTTATCGCTGAATGGACGGGTGTTCCGCTGAATCGTCTGTCACAAAGTGAACTGTCAATCGTGACTGAGTTGCCTGTTCATCTGGGACAGAGCATCAAAGGTCAGGATGTTGCCATTCAGTGCCTGCATAAACACCTGTTAACTGCCCGCGCTGATTTGCGCCGTCCGGGACGTCCTCTGGGTGCCTTCCTGCTGGTAGGGCCAAGTGGTGTCGGTAAAACCGAAACTGTACTGCAAATTTCCGAACTGATGTTTGGTGGCCGTCAGTACCTCACCACCATCAATATGTCGGAGTTTCAGGAGAAACACACCGTTTCACGCCTGATCGGTTCTCCTCCGGGTTATGTGGGTTATGGCGAAGGCGGTGTACTGACCGAAGCGATTCGTCAGAAACCTTATTCCGTCGTTCTGCTGGATGAAGTGGAAAAAGCGCATCCGGACGTACTGAACCTGTTCTATCAGGCCTTTGATAAAGGTGAACTGGCAGATGGTGAAGGGCGCATCATCGACTGTAAAAACGTCGTGTTCTTCCTGACCTCTAATCTGGGCTACCAGACCATTGTGGATTATGCCGAGCAGCCTGAGCAGATCAACGATCAGCTCTATCCTGAACTGGCCGCCTTCTTCAAACCGGCATTGCTGGCACGTATGGAAGTGATCCCTTACCTGCCACTGGGTCATGAAACTCTGAAAACCATCATTCAGGGCAAACTGGCCCGACTGGATAAACTGCTGACTCAACGCTTCAACGCCGAAGTCACCATCAGCGATGACGTATCAGAAGAGATCCTGCTGCGCGCTACCCGCGCTGAAAACGGTGCCCGTATGCTGGAGTCGATTATTGATGGCGCGCTGTTACCGCCGGTTTCATTACTGCTGTTGCAGAAAATGGCCGCAGGCACCGCGATCAGTGCCATTCGTTTAACCGTAGCAGAACATGAGTTTCAGGCAGAGGTTGAGGAGGCAGAATAATGAAACAGCGGCTGAAAAGCGCGTTAGCGTTATTGGAAGATGACACTATTGAACAACTGGTTGACCACTTTTTGCTGGTGAGCCAAAACTCGCGTTTTGATGCCCTGTTGGTTTTCTTGCTCAACATCCATGAAAACAGGCTGGAATGCTGTAATTTGCCAGAACCTGATGAAATCAGCTCACGCCGATTGTATCTGGATATTGATGACGTCAATAACCCGCTGATACAGGTAATGCGCAAGGGAACGCCCACAGTGTGGGATTCCCTGAATCACGGTGCGCGCATTGACGATCCTCACTTCCGTACATTCATTGCCGAGTTACCGCATAACTGCGGGCTGTATGGCATTCCACTGTTTGACTGCAACGGGCAGGCCTGCGGTGTTATTGCCATTTTTGCCGAAAATGTCAGTTATTTTACTAACAATGAAAACATGTTCGGCATTTATTGCCACGTTATGCAGCACCGACTTAAAAAGTTGCAGGAACTCGAACAACTGCGTGGGCAATTACGTCAAATCCGTCAGGTATTTCAGGTTCAGCGTCAAAAAGAAAAACAACTGGATGAACTGCTTGCTTCCCTGAGTGAATCCAAAAACGCAGGAGCAGGCAGTATCTCCGTGGATTACAGTCACATCGATAATCTGCCAAAGGCCATAGAAGAATTTGAAAGTGCCGTGTTAGTTCAACGTCAGCGCCAGTTTGGCAACGATACCAGACTGATCGCGCAAAGTCTGGGAATCGCCCAGCGGACGTTGGTTTACAAACTGGCTAAATACGGGTGTAGATTATGAATATTTCTTTAATTATCAGTTCATTACTGGTGTCATTGGCAGGCAGTCCCACACTTGCGGAGATAGCAGAAGCACAGAAAACCGCAGCGTCCAAACCACAGGAAGTGGTTTTACAACAGGAAAAACAATTGGATGAGCTGCAAAAATGTCGCTTTGAGCGCTCCCCTCTTATCCGACTGGCATGTTATGACCGGGAATTCGATAACCTTAAAATCGGTACTGTGCCAGTTACGCTGGAAAATATGGGGCCTATGTGGCGGCAGGCGATGGAGCAGGAGATGCAGCGAACTGACCATTCGACTGGCTTCATTGTCTCGCGGGGAGAAAACGGCACAACCCGGATCATTCTGACAACCCCCGCTGTTGGGGTTCCCCCTCCGCGCCCTGTTCTGATGCTCAGTTGTATTGACCGCATCACCCGTTTGCAGGTTGCTTTGCCTAAGTCTGCGGAATCGGGTGCGGTGACTGTCACGACGAACAAAACTCTGTTCAAAACCGAATGGTTCCTGCGGGAGAGTGGTTACTTATGGGAATCCAGCCGTGGTCTGCCGGGGATTGATGAAATCAAACGCTTAATGGGCAGCGAACATATGACCATCACCCCAGAACAAGGCAGTCAGATCACTTTTAACATTTCTCAGTTGGAGCAGGCCGCGAAACCATTGCGCGAAGCCTGTCGTTGGTAATCGACATGGACATCAGAACACAATTTGACTGGTTCGGCTCTCTGCTGGCCCCGCTGTCCGACGAACAGACAGGTAAAGCACTGGGAGACAATGATCCCTCATGGGAATTTATCGATGGCGAGATGATTAAATTCGGTTCGCTGTCACACGGTTCGCTGGATGTTGAAGAGATCCAGCGACAGGCACTGCAACTTTTCAGCGAAACCAGTAAGGACTTCCGGCTGATGGTGCATTTATTGCGTACCCTGCAACATGCCGGTCAGCCGGCTGAGCTGCTTTTGGCGATGGAGTTGCTGACGGAGTACGTAAAAAATTACTGGGAAAAAGCATGGCCGAATAAACCTGTGTTGAAGCGCCGTCTTGCGCAGCAGGTGATCAAGCGCTTTGATTCTGCCCAGACGAGTTTTACCGAGAAATCCAGTAAAGGCCAGCGGGATGATGCACAGGGAGTACTGGCTCATCTTGCACAGTGCTGGCATAGCAGTGAACCGGAGCTGGCAAAAGAAATCGACCAGCTGCGCACCCGCTATAACCGTCAGCCAGAAGCCGGAACAGCACCTTCACAGCCTGTCGCAGCGGCAACATCTCAGACTCCGGCTGAACCGCAATCTTCTCAGGGAACTACGCAGGAAAATGCGGTTGCACCAATGCCGGAAGTAGACGTTAACAGTTCCAGTGATAAGGCGTGGAAACAGACTCTGATGACGGTTTCTGATCTGCTTTGTGAACGCTACCCGGAATCACCGGTCGGTTATTGTCTGCGCCGCCATGCCGTCTGGTACACCATCACCACAGCACCAATGGCGGGTGCAGCGGGAAAGACACCGCTGGCACCAACTTCAGCGGATCGCACGGCCGATTATCTGGCAAGGCTGCCGACCGCAGATAACAAACTGCTGGTGCAAATTGAACAGAGTCTGGCACTTGCACCTTATTGGCTGGATGGTCATGCCATTGCTGCTCAGGCGGCAGCACAACTGGGCTACAAGAATGTTGCCCAGTCCATTCGCCACGAACTGAATGCGTTTCTGGAACGGCTGCCCGTATTAAAAACCTTAAGTTTTTCTGACATGAGTCCGTTTATTTCTCCAGAGACTCTGGACTGGCTGGCACCAGAATCCTCTTCATCAACGGGAGGCGCTTCGTTTTCTGCTGATCAGGAAGCCATCTGGCAATGTTTCCAGCAACAGGGGCTGGAAGCTGCCCTGAAAATGCTGGAAGAGCACCAGCAGCAGCTCACGGAGCCTCGTGATCAATTCTATGGTCAGTTGCTCAATGCTCAACTGCTTGAAGAAGCGGGCATGACAGCACTGGCACAACAGCATTACCGGAACTTGTTACACACGGGACAACACATGTTACTGACCCAATGGGAACCCAGCCTGCTGACGCAGTTAATTGAAAAGATAGGCGCTGAAAAAACAGGCGCTGAAAAAATCCCTTCGCTTGATAAGGATACTGCTTCAAACAGGAGCGTTAACCTATGAAATGGCCCTCTTTGTCATCAATCGCTCAATTGAAATCGGTGCTGCCGGCGGTGGGGAAATTTAAATCCATGCCGCGTTTTAAGGCAGCGATAGCGCTCATTCTGGCGCTTATCCCCTGCGTACTGCTTATCGCAGTCTGGTGGTGGGGGCCTGACCTGAAAATCCGTGAGGATTATCCGCTGGAAAGCCTTGCCGCCCGCTGGCTGGCGACAGCCCTTATCATTATGGGAGTGCTGGGCTGGATCGGTGTGAAAGCGTGGCGTCGTCTGCGTCAGCTTGAAAAACTGAACCTTGATGTTGAATTAAAAGTGGTTGATCCGGTTCGCATGGATATTGAATATCAGGATCGTTACCTTGACCACTGGAAATCTCAGTTACAGCGCCATCTGGATTCTTACAACTACCTATACGAACGCCCGTGGTACATGGTGATTGGTAGCCAGCTGAGCGGTAAAACCTCGCTTATCAAAGAAGGTTATAAGCTGTCTGAAATCGCTGCGCCGGAATATTTGCGTCAGGATGGGGATATCTCCCTGTTATTGCGTTGCTGGCTGGGAGAAAAAGCCGTCATCATCGACCCGAAAGGCCGCCTGATTGACCAGCCTGTTCCGCTGAACAGTGACAAACCGCAAATTAACAGTCGTCTGTGGGAAGCCCTGCTGAACTGGCTGTCAGAAAACCGCCAGCGCCAGCCGCTTAACGGGATCATTCTGACCGTGGATACCCTGCGTTTGATGACGGATAACCGCGAACAGCGTGAGCGTTACGTGCGGGAAATTCATCATCGTTTGCAGGAAATTCGCCTGACTTTCCACAGCCAGTTGCCTATCTATCTGGTGATGACCAAGATTGACCTGTTGCACGGTTTTGAAGCGATGTATCAGTCACTGGATCGCAAACTGCGTGACCAAATTCTGGGTGTCACTTTCAGCCTCAACAATCGCGACGAAAAAGCGTGGCGCAGTGAGCTGGAACAGTTCTGGCAACAGTGGATGAACAACCTGAACGGAGCCATGCCGGATATGATGCTGAACGGCGTTGATGCTAATCAGCGTAGCGCCCTGTTCAGTTTCACCCGTCAGATTCAGGGGCTGTACAGCTATATCGTACAGATGCTGGAAGACATTCTGTACAACGATGAAAACCACCGCCCAATGCTGCGCGGCGTGTACCTGACTTCCGCTCATCAGGTCGGGCAGATGGATGACATGTTCACTCAGTCGGCCTCGGCGCAGTATCACCTTGGTTCTCAGGCATTTCCGACATGGCCTGCGGGAGACACGCTGCCTTTCTTTACCCAGACCCTGTTCGAAGACGTGTTACTGGCGGAGCCGAATCTGGCTGCTGAAAACCGTATCTGGCTGAGTCGCAACCGTCGCCAGTTATACACCTTCTCCACCGTGAGTGCGCTGGTCGTACTGGCAATGTGGGGTGGCTGGCATTACTTCTATCAGAAAAACTACCGTGCCGGAGAAGAAGTACTGGCAGAGGCGAAAAAATTCCTCTCCGTACCGGCTCCGACAGGGGATGACAATTACGGTAGCCTCCAGTTGCCACTGTTGAACCCGATCCGTGACGCAACACTGGCTTACGGTAATTACCATGAGAAAAAATCGTTCCTGACAGATATGGGGTTATATCAGGGCGGTCTGGTAGGGAAAAAAGTGGAAAACACTTACCTGAATCTGCTGGAGCAAAAATTCCTGCCGTCCCTGATGCACGTACTGTTGGATGACCTGAATAAGGCACCTGCCGGTAGTGAGGAAAAACTCGAAATCCTGCGTGTGATGCGCATGATGGAAGATAAAAGCAAACGTAATGCAGGGCTGGTCGCACAGTATATGCGTGAACGCTGGAGTAAAGCCTTCTACGGTCAGCGTGATGTGCAGGATGCGCTGTTGAGCCACCTGAATTACGCACTGGATCGTACCGACTGGAAAGAGAAACGTGATGCCGGTGATCAGGAAGCGATTGATAGTTTTGCACCGTTTGCGAAACCTATCCGGGAAGCACAGCTGGAGCTGAGTAAGCTCTCCGTCAAACAGCGTGTTTACCAAAACCTGCGTATCAAGGCTCAGGATACTCTGCCAGCACCTATCAACCTGCGTGACCAGATTGGCCCGAGTTTTGACAGTGTATTTGTCGCCAGTAACGAAAAACGGTTGGTGGTGCCTCAGTTCCTGACCCGTCAGGGTCTGACGGACTACTTTATTCAGCAGAGCGGCGAGTTGGTCGAGCTGACCGGAATGGATAGCTGGGTACTCAACTTAGCGAAGAATAAAGGTCTGTACAAAGAGTCTGAATCCGCACCACGTAAAGACAATTACAGTGAACCGGATCGGGAGCGTATCGAGCGCGAAATCACGGAGCTGTATCTGGCGGATTACACCGCAACATGGCGTGCCGCGATGAATAACCTCGAAATCCGTGACTTTGAGGATTTACCACAGGCTATCAATGCCATTGAACAGGTAATTAGTGGTGAACAGCCGATCAAACGCGCGTTACAAATCCTGAGTGATAACACCAATCCTCCGATGCTCGATAGTTCATTGAGCAATACGGAAAGAAAGGCGTTGTTAGATAAGCAGGATTACACACTCCTGACTGACATCAGCCGTGGTTTTGCTCAGGAAACCGGCGTATTGATCGAACATGGTGATAAAGGCAGCACGCTGCAAAGCGTCTACCAGAAACTGATGGCATTGCATCGTTATCTGCTGTCTATCCAAAACTCACCAACACCGGGTAAATCAGCACTTCAGGCTGTGCAGATGCGTCTGGATAAGAACAACAGCGATGCGATCTTTGAAGTCCAGCAGATGGCGAAAAACCTGCCTGAACCCCTGAATCGCTGGGTCGGAGAACTGGCGAATCAGGCGTGGCGCGTTGTCATGATGGAAGCGGTCCGTTCTCTGGAAGTGGAATGGCAGGATACGGTTGTTAAACAGTACAACACCTATCTGGCAGGCCGTTATCCGTTCAATCCTAATGCTAAAGAAGAAGTCCCGCTAAGTGAGTTTGAGCGTTTCTTCCGCCCGGATGGCACACTTGATGCCTTCTACAAACAGAGCCTGAAACCATTTGTGGAACACAAACTGACGATGGGTACTGACGGTCGTACGCTTATTCGTCCGGATGTGCTGAAACAGCTGGAAAATGCTAACCGTATCCGTGCCACTTTCTTCTCACCACAGAACGGGCTGGGCACACAGTTTGCCATTGAGCCAGTCAGCTTGACCGGCAACAAACGCCGCGCCTTGCTGAACCTTGATGGACAACTGGTGGATTACACCCACGGCCGCAGCAATGTTGCACGTCTGATATGGCCGAACTCTATGCGTGCAGGGACAGAAAGCAAGCTGACTCTGATGCCGGACAGAAGTAATCAGGCTCCGCGCTCTATCAGCTATATGGGACCGTGGGCGCAATTGCGGCTGATTAACAGCGGCAAGCTGACCAACATCCAATCCGGTTCTTTTGATGTGCGTTTCAGCGTGGATGGCGGCGAGATGACCTATCGCATCTACGTGGATGAATCAGACAACCCATTTGCCGGTGGGCTGTTCAGCCATTTCAAACTACCGGACACCCTCTATTGAGGTGAAGGTGTGGGTTAGTTTTGAAAGTAAAACCTTCCCCCTGCCTTCGGGCAGGGGTTTTTTTAAGGAGAAAAAAGATATGAGCGGACACCCTGAAAACCTCATTATCCGGGCGGGAGGCAGCCCGCTGAACCTGCCAGAATTCGCTGTTATCCGTGACGAAATCAACAAAACCAGCCATCCATCACAACCAGAAGTCAACTGGATGCTGGTGGAATCCCTGTCGCTGACCCTGTTCAAAACTAACGGCGTCGATTTACAGACAGCGATTTATTACACCTTAGCCCGAATGCATCTGAATGGTCTGGCTGGATTTACTGAAGGCTGTGAACTGCTGGCAGGAGTTATCGTCAGTGAATGGGATGCCTTGTGGCCGTCACAACCACAGGTACGCACTGATTTGCTGGAATGGTTCCACACCCGGACGGGGAGTGTCCTGCGTCAGCTGGATTTTGCCGCCAGCGATCTACGGATGATTTATCGCGCCGAGCGGGCACTTCAGCTCATCATTGATCAGCTACAACAATCTGATTTGAAACGTTTGCCGAGAGTAGAAAACCTGCTGTGGTTCTTCCAGAATGCAGCGAAAAAACTGGAGAAGCCGCGTCAGGCTGCGAAACCCGCACAACAGCCGGTGAAAATGCCGCCGCTGGTTTACCTGTCTAAATCTGAATCTGAGCCGGAAACTCCACCACCTCCACCACCACCACAGCCGCAACCCGAAATTGCACCGGAAGAAAGCCAGCAACGGGTCAGAGTACAGTTCCCAGAACAGCCACAACGCGGGTTGACCGCATGGCAGGGCTTTGGAATTGGGGCATTTTTGGGGTTGTTGGTGCTGGTAGGAAGCTGGCTCTTATTCTATAAACCTTTGCAACAGCAATTGAACGCCATAACAGAACAGCCCACGGGTTCACGGCTGGCATGGTTGTATCAGCCGACACTGACAAACTACGCATCCCAGCTTGATCGCCTGGCGGAAACGCCTCCACTGGCAACATGGGATGCTGCACGAACACTGACCGCAACAGCAGAAAAACAGTGGCCACAATTAGCGGAACAAGTTAACGCTACCCGTAACTGGCAACAGCAGATGACCATCCGCATCGACAGCGTGCCGTTAAAAGGCAGCTGGTACAGCACCCGCGATCAACTCCAGCAACTGGCAGACAAAATTCTGTTGCAGGAACGCACGCGTGGCAGCTTCACCCTTTCTTACCTCAAAACCGCCATTTATGACATTCAGCGCAACCACGGCAGCGAAGTTCCGCTGGAGGAGTTGCTGCGCCAACTGAATGTTCATGCGGAAAAAGGCGAAGCTGTTTCTCCTGTGCTGATGAAAGAAATTGATGACCGTTTTAACGCGCTGCTCGGCCGTTATGACCGCCTGCGTCATGTAACTGAACAGCGTGACCGTGCCACCAAACATACAAACATGTAAGTGGCGAACAATCAGGGAGACATATCATGTCAATTAAGAAGAGCATAGCTAAATTGCAGAAAGGACAGGCCCTTGTGCAACAGGGGCAACAGGCCGCTCAAATGGCCAAGCAAGCTGCGGGCATGTTGGGGGGTAGCGGACAAAGTAGTGGTCAGGCTCTTCCGCATACTCAGGGAATTACCGGCGGACAGGGAGCATCAGGTGGTCAGGGATTAGCTAAGCAGGCAGCAAGTGGTCATAACGCAGCGGCTAAAGCCTTGCAACAAGCCAGCCAATTACTGGGAGGCAGTGACCCCAGTGGCCTGCAATTTACGTTAACCGCCGGAGGATTACCGCCGCAGACTTTTGTTGTCACCGATTTCGCACTGAATGAAAGTTTTTCCCAACCATTCAGTCTGAGTGTCGGACTGGCGAGTGCCGATCCAGCTATCGACTTTCCGACAGTACTGGATCGCACCGCCACGCTGACCATTTTGCAGGATGGCGTTGAGCAACGCAGTATTACAGGGATCGTTTCCCGCTTCGAGCAGGGTGATACCGGGTTGCACCAGACCACTTATCAGATGAGCATCCGCCCTGACCTGTGGCGCACGACACTGAGACAGAACTCGCGCATTTTCCAGCAGTTAGATATTCAGACCATTATCACCACCATCCTGAAAGAACACGGTATCCGTGACGTTATATTCAGCCTGCGTCATCCTCACCCTGAGCGCGAATTCTGTGTTCAGTATCAGGAAAGTGACTTTAATTTTCTACAGCGCTTAACCGCAGAAGAGGGCATCTTCTACTTCTTCGAGTGCGGTAATGGCCGTAATACGCTGGTCTTTGCCGATGATGCCGGTTCTGTACCGCCGGGCATCGTCCTTCCTTATCAGCCTGGTGGAGTCAGCACCATTGGAGAACCTGCTATTGGCAGCCTGACATGCAGCGCACAGGTACGACCGGCACAGGTGCAACTGAAAGACTACACCTTCAAAAACCCGGCATGGCCCGCTGAATTCCGGGCAGAGATGAAGGAAGACACCTTACAGGAGATGTATTACGAGCATTATGACTATCCCGGTCGTTTTAAAGATGAAACACACGGTGAAGCCTTTACCCGCTACCGTCTTGAAGCTCTGCGTAACGATGCCGTGATGGGACAGGGCAGTGGCAACGCTATCGCTATCCAGCCGGGCCGTTTATTCACTCTGTATAACCACCCGCGTCCTGATCTTAACCAACCGTGGCAGGTTGTGGGGGCGAGCCATTCAGGTAGCCAGCCGCAAGCACGGGAAACCGCAAGTGGCGATACGGGTACAACACTGCACAGTCACTTCCACTTTATCCGTCACAACCAGAGCTGGCGTCCGACTCCATTACCGAAACCCGTGATTGACGGCCCGCAGATTGCCAAAGTCGTCGGCCCGGCAGGGGAAGAAATCTTCTGTGACCAATACGGTCGCATTCGCCTCCAGTTCCCGTGGGATCGTTACGGACGCAGCGACGATCAAAGCTCTTGCTGGATCAGGGTGACCCAACCGTGGGCAGGACAGGGCTGGGGAATGCTGGCAATTCCGCGCATCGGACAGGAAGTCGTCGTGGATTTCCTGCACGGCGACCCGGATCAGCCCATCGTCACCGGTCGTACCTACCACGCCAGCAACATCCCGCCGGGCGGCCTACCGGGTAGCAAAACCCAGATGGCATTCCGCTCCAAAACCCACAAAGGTGAAGGCTATAACGAACTGCTGTTTGAAGATGCAAAAGGCAGTGAACTGCTTTCCATGCATGCGCAGAAGGATATGAGCACGCTGGTGAAAGACAACCAGAGTCTGGTGGTGGAAAAGGGCAATAGGACTCTGACGATTCAGAAAGGCCATGATGCTAAAAGGGTGGAAGAAGGCAATCTGTCGGAAGAAGTTTGCCAGACTCGTAGTACAGAAGCCAGTTCGGTTGTTGTTGTGACGGAGGGAACGAAAGGGGAAGAGCCGGGTACTCAATTTTATAAAGCGACCAATGCGATCACCCTGATGGTCGGGAGCAGTCAGATTCAGCTGGATACTGAAGGGATCGCGCTGGCCTTTAACAACAACACGATTTTGATGAATGCCGAAGGTGTGTTTATCAACGGCACGCTTATCACATTGAATTAACAGCGGATTTATCCCGCTATTATCACTAATAAATAAAGAGAAAAAGGAAACTCCATGAACGCACAAGCTTACCCAATGAAAGAAGGCACCCTGATGATCCCAGCTGACTGGCGAGATGAGTCAATGCATGTGTTTGTCCTGCCCGACGAAAGCGGAGCGAATCTAGTGATTAACCGTACGCCGGTGCCTGAAGGAGTCGATCATGCCAGTTTTTATGAAGAGACACTGAGTCAATTTGTCACTCACTTACCGGGGTATCAGGAGCAGGGTCGTTCGCAAATGGAACTGAGCGGCGAGCTGGCATGGCGGTTGGATTACCATTGGCAAAGCCCGGAAGGAGAGATGCACCAGATCGTGGTGTTACAAATTCGGGGAGATCAATTGTTGGCTTTTAATTTGACGTCAACGCAGCCGTTTAACGAAAGTCGGCGTAATACTCTGCTGCAAGTGGTGAGCAGTTTTAACGCTGTCTGACAGGGGGTCAGCCATGGGACTATTGGAAGGAGCGGCAGTTCGAGCCGCTCGGATGGCGGCAGTTCGAGCTGGCACTGCATCAGCCAAGGGCGGCAATGGACCGAAAGCGGCCCGTATCGGTGACCCAATTCAGCATAGCAGTTTTCTGGCCGCATTAGCGGGAGTCGTCGCCGGTGCCCTTATTGCGGCTGCGGTTATCGGGGCTGTTGGCCTTTTGTTAGGGCCGATCGGCGGTTTACTCGTCGGTGGCTATCTTGTTGCAAAAATGGCCGGAACTATCGCCAGTGCAAGCGCTGCTGTGACACGAATGTGCGATAGCGTCTGTTCTCCGGATGGGGTGCTGACGTCGGGATCAGAAAACGTCAAAATCGAGGGAAAAGACGCGGCTCGTGCTGAAGTTGATACATCAGGTTGCAGTAAACATCTCAGAGTGTTGATTGCACAAGGTAGCGAAACCGTGTTTATCAACAGTCAGGCTGCAGCACGTGAGGGGGATAAATTGGTGTGCGGGGCGACCATAAAGGGCGGTGCGAGTACCGTTCTTATTGGATCCGGGCAGGGCACTTACATAGAAGTAGAAGAAGAGTTCTCGCCTTGGCAAAGAGCACTGCTGGTGGCGGTAGAGTTTATAGTGCCGCCCCAGCGGGGTCTGCTGAAAGCCGGCTTAAAGCTGATGACCAAAGGAGGACGAAAAGCGCTATTCAGGCTGGCAGTGAAAGAGGCTAAAAACACTGTCCGTGATGCGAAGGCGGTAGTGGCTGGAGCTAAACTTGCAGCGAAGAACGCGAAAGCGTGGGCACAAAAAGCGGCCAAAAACCCTAAATGGGCCGCTCAAAGTGCGGCAAAAGGGGCTAAAGCTGGAGCAAAAGTAGCAGCTAGTGCGGCAAAAAATCATGTAAAACAGGTGGCTGCAAACGCCAAAAATCGTGTCAAGCAGGCTGGAAACCGTATCAGTAATGCCGGGCGCAGCATGAAAAACGGTTCCGCTAAGGTATTGAATGGCACAAAAAAAGGAGCCACTACAGCAGGAAAGTCAGTCAAAAATAACTTATCCGAACGCTGTCAGAGTGCGAGGCGCGGTTACAATGAGACACAGGGTGCAAAACGTTATCTAGAGGCCACCAAGCGTTTCTTCTGTAAAGACCCTATTGATGTAACAACTGGCATGTTGTTTGACCAGCGCATTGATATCGAATTGGGGCAAACCATTCCACTCACTTTTATGCGCAGTTGGTCACCGGGTGAACGAGGGTTATTGGGTGAAAACTGGACTGACACTTTTTCTGGTAGCGCAATAGTTAATGGTGATCAGATAACCATACGTACCACTGAAGGCGCATGCCTTTACTTTGTTCTGATGCCTCATGAACAGCGTAGCCGAAATCCAGAGCATCCAGCCTTCATGCTGAGTCGTGAGGGGACAGGGTTTTGTTTGCAGGAGCGTAACAATCCGGTTAGTCAGCACTTTACTGTACCGGTACCGACCGAAGAAGGTGGGATCCAATGGCAACTGGGTGCCTTGAAGGATGTGTACGGTAACCAGATCCAGTTCCACTATAGTAACGAAAATCGTTTGGTCAGTGTTACTCACAGTGACGGCGCTGAGCTGATGCTGCTGTATCGTGAAGACGGTAAGCTGAAAGAGATACGCCGCAGTGATAACGAACAGGATGAAGTAATGGTACGCTATGGCTACCATGACAATGGTTGGTTGGCAGATGCTGACAGTACTCAGCATTTTCATCTGTTCTATGAATACAATGAGCAGGGGCTTATCAGTCGTTGGTCGGATGGTGACCAAACTGCAGTCGAGTATCAGTATGATGCGCAGGGACGTTGTATTTATACCGTGGGCAGCGGCGGTTATTATCCGGGACGATTTGAATATGAGCCGGGGATCACCCGGGTTATTGATCCGGACGGGTATGTTACTACTTGGCACTACAATGCAGAGCAATTGGTTACCAAGGAAATCTCCCCCTGTGGCTACATCACCCGTTATGAATACGATAATTGGGGTAACCTAACGCGTAAGATCCTACCGGAAGGCCAGACTTTTACGCTGGAGTATCTGGCGGATACTGGGCTGGTGACGGCTTTCACCGATGCAATGGGAGCCAAGTGGGAATATGACTATGATGAGCGGGATCGGCTGGTACAAGTCATGGCACCATCTGGTCAGAAATGGATGCAACACTACGATGACCAAGGCCAGCCCGCACGCTTTGTTGCACCGGATGGTAGTGAGACGACGCTGACCCGTAATGAGTTTGGGCTAGTAACTGCCATTGAAGACAGTGATGGACGCAAACGTACTCAGGAATATGATACCAATCACAGGCTAAGTGTCTTGTTCGACGAAGAGAACCGCAATCTGACACTGGGATATGACCGTCAGGATCGGTTACAGCACCTCAAAACAGGCGGTGGGGCACAGTGGAGTTGGGAATATGATCGTCACCACCGTATATCTCTGAGTCACCGTCCCAACAGCAGCCGAGAGCGCTTACGCCATGATCGCCACGGCAATCTAACTACGTGGACGGATGCACGTGGAGTTGCGTGGAACTTGGAATACGGCCCCTTTGACCTGCCTATGGCACGGGTAGATGGTGAAGGTCATCGCTGGGAGTATCGCTACGACAAAAATAGCCTACAATTGATTGAAGTGATTAATCCGCTGGGGGAACGCTACCGTTATACATTAGATGCAGATGGGCGGGTGATAACAGAGACTGATTACTCAGATACTCAGTGGCATTACGCTTATGACGGTAACGGCAACTGTACGGAGAAGCGCGATGCTCTAGGACAAATAACCCGCTATCGATATGATGATAATGGTAAACTGACGGAGATGGAAACTCCGGAAGGTACTACAACATGGTGCTATGATCCGATGGGAAGGCTGCTGGAAGTAGCAGCACTGGGTACCACCCCCCTGCGCTTTGAATATGACGAGCAAGGACGACTCGTGAAGGAATATCAGGCGTACGGGCAAATCAGTCATGAGTATCCAGATGCCTTTACTCATCAGCGCATTGTGTTAGTGCAGGATGGGCAGGAATGGCAGACTGAGATGGGGGTCAACAAAGCCGGAGAACTGAAACGGCTTAGGATAAGTGGCAATCATCGCCTGAACATTGAACGGGATGTGGAGGCGAATGAATGCCGCCGCTCCTCGAACAAAGGCTTTATCCTGCACCAAGAACACTCCTTGATGGGGCAGCTGACCACACAACGTGCTGGGCGTAATACCGAATTCTTTGAAGCCCATGAGGTGGCAGATATTCCCCAGCCAACGCTAGCTGGATTAGACAGAGAATATCGCTATGATGCTGCACTGAATCTGGTGGCAGCGAATGATGAGCGGGAATGTTTGCGTTATGTTGTCAACGGTAATGGACAGGTAACCTCCGTCAGTGAAGGCGAACGGCTGCGAGAGCATTATCACTATGATGCTTCTGGCTATCCTTCTCGTCGTTTTGATGGCCTCAACGAGATAGACGGGGAACGGCTGTACCAGAAAGGCCACCGGTTACGCCAGCTTGGGCAGCACCTGTTTGAGTATGACAATGCCGGGCGGATGACCGCCATGCAGCTGTGGCAGGCAGGCCATCGCCCGCAACTGACCAAGTTCCGCTGGAACAGCCAGAACCAGCTAGTTGGCGTGCAGACGCCGGGCGGCCAGCAGTGGGATTATCGCTACGACGCGTTCGGGCGGCGCACCGAGAAAGTGTGTGAACGGGCGGGGCTGCGCACCACCTACCTGTGGGACGGCGATGTACCGGCGGAAATCCGAGAATACCGGCACAACCGCCTGTACAGTATCCGCCATCTGGTATTTGACGGCTGGCAGTTGCTGGCGCAGCAGGTGCAGTTCTTTAGCCTGAACCCAGAAAATCGGCAGGAACTGATTGCCGGAAACATTCAGACCCAGTATGCGGTCTGTGCCCCGACGGGCGAACCACTGGCGTTGTTCGATGAAGCCGGGCACCGGGTCTGGCGGCAACCGCCGCAGAGCCTGTACGGGCTGCGTCTGGGGGTATCGGGGGAAAATGCCGAGCTGAATCCGGGGCTTAAGTTCGCAGGCCAATTTATCGATGAGGAGAGTGGGCTGGTTTACAACCGGTACAGATATTACTCGCCAGTGGCGGGGTGTTATCTGACGCCTGATCCCATTGGGTTAGTTGGTGGATTCAATCATTATTCGTATGTAGAAAATCCGACGTCTTGGATAGACCCTCTCGGGCTTAGCCGAAAATGTGGTAAAGGTTTTGCGACTGCGGATGATGCGGCGAAGGCGGCACTAAATAAGTATAACCCTATGTCTATCCATATGAACCGTGAATATGGTGGACTTATATATAGAGCGAAGGATGGTACATATGGGCATACCCGCGCCCGCTTAGGTACAGGAAGATCAGCTCCATCGATGAAAGTAACAAAACGCGGTATGCCGAAGGGACTGGGGGATAAAGACATTGTTGGTCAATATCACACACATGCTGCTTACGAAGATGCGTTTAAGCAACGGACAAATAAAGCCGGAGATATACATAATAGTGATTCCTTTTCTCAGCCAGATAGAAATATTCATATGGGATTATCTGGAGATAAACGAGTTCCGAATTATCGGGATAGTTATCTGGGGACGCCAAGTGGAAAATTTAAGGTAATGCGTCGTGGAAGTCCATTAGAGGATATATTGTGAGGATAAAGGATGGGAACTCCCATAGAGAAATACGAAATTTTGCATAAGATAAATAAAGATGTTGCAGAATTTTTATGGATAGCTATGAAAAAGGCAGCTAATGATGGTTTTGATATTATCGGTTGCCACATAGATATTTGTTATAAGGAAGATTTAATAGAAGATCGAAAATATTATATTGTGAGCTTTTATCCCAGAGAAGTAACGTCTGAGAATGCAATGGAATATGAGTTATTAGGTGATGACCTTAATGTTTATATTGATGCTGATACGAAAGAAATTGTTTTCGCTTGTGCAGGCGTATAATTAATTTAAGAACATTATTACCGTGATATAAAGAAAAAAGCCGGAAAGATCCTCATGATCTTCCGGCTTTTTATTACTATCCAGCCTGATAATCCCCAATCAGTTCCCGCATTCGCAGCTTAATTTCACTGAGCTGGTCTTGCTGACGAGCGTATTGTTGCTTAATAGTGCAGGTGTCGTCGCTGTCAGGAATAAGCACCAGACAGCCGTCCATAATCTTGACGGTGAGTGTGCCACCAATCTCAAAGCCCGCCTGCTTAAGCCATTGCCCTTTAAGATGGATCGCAGGCGGGGCACTGGCCTTGTCATTTTGCGGCACGTATCCCACGGTGTAATAACGTTCTGTTTTGGCGGCTTTATTTACCGCGCGGTTTTGCTTAGAATGCGCCTTAGCCATCATTCAACTCCTGTTTAGTTGCTTGTGGTGAGCGGTGTTGGCAGGGGGCTACCTGCCATCACCGCGTTATCTCTTCGCTTATTCCTTACTGCTTTCAATCACGGTATCTAACATCTCAGAAACAAACTTCTGTCTGGCTTTCGGCAGTTGGCTGATTATCTCAATCTGCTGTTCCAGCCGCGAGCTGGGGCCACGTTTACTGCTGCGTGTGGTCGGCAAACCCAGCAGTTCATCCAGTGATAAATGGAGTATCTCCGCTAACAACGGCAGCAGTGCTGCGGAGACCTTCAATCGCCCTCCCTCATAATGCGCCATCGTCTGCTGGGCGATGCCGAGCTGCTCTGCCAGTTGTTGCTGGGTCAGTTGCTGCTCTTTACGTGCCAGCGCAATCCTGTTCCCCAGTGCTTTAAAAAAGTGTTCATCCGTTGTCTTCATGGCCTGAATCTGTCTGTCAGTTAACGATGCCATGAGGATACCTCCTGTTTTTCATCTTACGGTTGACAATACTCTATTATGGAGTACTCTGCAATGGAGTTATTTTTACTCTACGCCTATTGACACGTTTTTTTAAAGGATTAAGACATGGCTCGCATTCCCGACGCAGAGTTGCAGCACCTGAAAGCCGCGGTTCCTTTAGTCGCCGTCCTTGAGCAGCAGGGGCGGCAGGTGATTAAACGCGGCAAAGATCGGCTGGTACTGTGCCCGTTCCATCAGGAGAAAACGCCCTCGATGGTGATCACGCCGTCGAAAAATCTCTATCACTGCTTTGGCTGCGATGCGGGCGGATCGGTGCTGGACTGGGTGATGAAAACCGAGCATTTAAGTCTGCGCCATGCCTGTGAACGGTTGCGGGCGATGCTTGGCAATAATCCGGCGGTGGAGCCGCTGGTTGATTCCTCGGAGTTGATCCGTGATGCGGTCGGGCAACAGGCGCTGCTGTTACGGGTGGTTGAGTTCTATCACCAGACGTTGCTGAATGCACCGGAAGCCCATCAGTACCTGAAAAAACGCCGCCTTGATCATCCTGAGCTGGTCAGCCAGTTTAAGCTCGGCTTTGCCAACCGCACCCTCGGCTATCGGTTGCCGGAGAAAAAAATCAAAGCGGGCGCAGAGATCCGTGCCCGGCTTCAGGCGGTGGGATTAATGCGCGAGAGCGGACATGAACACTTCAGCGGCTCGCTGGTCATTCCGGTGATCGGTCTCAATGGTGAAGTGCAGGAAATGTATGGCCGCAAAATCATTGATCGTCTGCGGGCAGGCACACCGAAGCATAGTTATCTGCCGGGGGCACATCACGGCGTCTGGAATGAAGCGGCACTGGTAGCCTCGAAAAGCCTGATCCTGTGTGAATCGCTGATCGATGCGCTGTCGTTCTGGGTGGCCGGGCACCGTCATGTCACCGCGGCTTACGGTGTGAACGGGGTTACAGCCGATCACTGGCAGGCCTTTGCGCACTACGGCATTAAGCAGGTATTGATCGCCTTCGACAATGACAGCGCAGGCAATGCGGCAGCGGTGAAACTGGCAGCAATGCTGGTCGCCAAAGGGATCACACCGCTGCGCGTGATGTTCCCGCCGGAGAGGGATGCGAATGCCTATCTGTGTCAGGTGGCGGAGCCGGAAGTCGCCTTCGGCCTGCTGCTTGACAGTGCGGTGCCGATGCAGGATGTGGCCGACAGAGTTGCGACTGAACCCGTCACGGTGCCCGAATCGGCTTCTGCTTTAGTGGCTGAACCCGCGCTCAACACCACACCGGGAGTGGTCTGTGAACCCGGCGACCATGGCGAGCTGCTGATCTCGGTCGGCACACTGCAATGGTGTCTGCGGGGCATGAGCGCCCTCAAAGCCGGTGCCGCTGCCCTGAAACTCAATGCACAGGTACGGGACAGGCAAAGCGGTGTCCTGTTCGCCGACGGGGTTGATCTGATGAGTGCCCGCAGCCGGAGCAGTTATGCGAGGCAGGCGGCGACCGAGCTGGGACTGGCGGAGGGGATATCCGGCGGGCATTGGGGCAGGTCTTACTGGCTGTGGAGCAGTGGCAGCCGCAGACGAAAAACCCGTCAGCGGCCGCGCCTGAGCTGAGCGCCGCGGAGCGGGAGTCGGCGCGAGCACTGCTGCGAGATCCGGCGCTGGTCAGTCGTATCGTCACTGATTTAGCCGCCTGTGGTGTCGTTGGTGAATCGACCAATCTGTTAGCGGGGTATCTGGCGGCGGTGAGCCGTAAGTTGCCTAAACCCTTAGCCGTCCTGATCCAGAGCAGCAGCGCCGCCGGCAAGAGCAGCCTGATGGATGCCGTCCTGAATCTGATCCCTGAAGAAGAACGTATCCAGTACAGTGCCATGACCGGGCAGAGCCTGTTTTACCTCGGTGAAACCAATCTCCAGCATAAAATCCTCGCCATTGCCGAAGAAGAGGGCGTGCGGCAGGCCGCCTATGCGTTGAAGCTGTTACAAAGTGATGGCGAACTGACGATGGCAAGCACCGGCAAGGATGACACCACCGGCACGCTGGTGACCAAAAGCTACACGGTCAAAGGCCCGGTGATGCTGATGCTTACCACCACCGCCATTGATGTGGATGAAGAGCTGCTGAACCGTTGTCTGGTGCTGACGGTTAATGAATCCCGTGAACAGACCGAAGCCATCCATGCGTTGCAGCGCCAAAAGCAGACCCTCGAAGGGTTACTGGCGGAGAACGAGCGGGACTATCTGACGGCACTGCACCAGAACGCCCAGCGGTTGCTTAAGCCACTGAATGTGGTGAATCCGTATGCCTCGCAACTGACGTTTATGTCAGACAAAACTCGTACCCGCCGTGACCATATGAAATACCTCACCTTAATCCAGAGCATCGCCCTGTTGCACCAGCACCAGCGGGACATCAAGACCGCTGAGCATCGCGGTAAGACACTCGAATATATCGAAGTGACGAAAGCCGATATCCGGCTGGCGAACCAGCTCGCCCATGAAATCTTAGGCCGGACGCTGGACGAGATGCCGCCACAGACCCGCAAGTTACTGCTGCTGATACAGCAGATGGCGCAAGACAGGGCCGTGAGCGAACAAAGAACGTTGCGTGAAGTGCGCTTTACCCGGCGGGATATCCGTGACTTTACCCACTGGAGTGATAACCAGCTCAAGGTCCATTGCCAGCGGCTGAGTGAGATGGAATACCTGCTGGTACACGGCGGCAGTCGGGGACATCTGTTGCAGTACGAACTGCTCTGGGACGGCGACAGTGCGGGAGGCCACTATCTGTGTGGCCTGATTGATATTCCTGATACGCCCAATGTCGCGCTCACATAACGCTATGATGTTCGCAAGTTGGACTGAAATTATCGTAAGTTGCCCCCAAGTTGGGTTCAAGTTGGTGCCAAGTTGGGGATCTGAAATCAGGCTTAAGGCAGCAGCCAGACAGGGTTTATCGCTCGCAAGTTGGGAAGAAAGCAAAATCACTGTTCCGGCCACTGAAGACAAGCCCATCACATCGTACTGTTATCGCTTTGCTTTCCCGTAAAAAAATACAAGGAGCTGACTGATGCCAAATGCGCAGGACTTCACCGTAATGACCTTACGCCAGCAACTGGATAACTGGCTGGACACCCTGACCGCACAGGGGAAAAGCCCGCAGACCCGGGTGGCCTACCGTGCCTATTTAGTGCCGTTCGTGGACTGGTGCGAACAACGGGCAATCCGCACCGCGCCACAGGTCTCGCTGTCGGTGCTGGAAAGCTGGCAGCGTTACCTGCGTGCTTACCGCAAAGCAGACGGGCAGCCTTACCGCAACAACGGTCAGCGTGAACGGCTCAATGCCCTGCGGTTGTGGTTCCGTGCGCTGCTGCACCGCCACCAGATTTTATACAATCCGGCGGAACAGCTCGTGCTGCCGAAAAAAGAAAAGCGCCTGCCCGCACAGGTGATGAATGTGGCTGAAATCGGGCAGGTGCTCGCCAGTCTGGACAGCGGGACGCTGCACGGCTTCCGCAACCGGGTGATGCTGGAAGTGCTCTGGAGCAGCGGCATTCGCCGGATGGAACTGGCGAATCTGCGTCTGGGGGACATTGACAGCGGGCGCGGGGTGCTCTGTGTGCGTCAGGGCAAGGGGCAGAAAGACCGGGTGGTGCCTATCGGCAGCCGGGCGCTGGACTGGCTGAAACGCTATCTGATGCAGGTCCGCCCGCGACTGGCGGCACAGCGGGACAGTGGTTACCTGTTTATCTCCGACCGGGGACGCGGCCTGTCGTGTGACTACTTAAGCCAACTGGTCGGCCGGGTTATCCGTGAACAGGCGCAGCTCGACAAACCCGGTGCCTGTCACCTGTTCCGCCATTCGATGGCCACCCAAATGCTGGACAACGGGGCCGATACCCGGCACATCCAGACGATACTGGGGCATGAACGGCTGGAAACCACCCAGATTTATACGCGGGTCGCTATCGGACACTTAAAGACCGTGCACCAGCAGACCCATCCGGCTGAGCAGGAACCCTCGGGCACGGAGACAAAAACCCCGGATAGCCAACCGAAACCCCGGTATACCGGACAGCCCGATAATCCCCGTTGAGTCTGCTGGGATCGGCGTGGGGGCAGACCGTGCCGGACTGCCCGTCAGCCTCAGTGTCTGCGGGGGTACGTGGGCAATGGCCGGCCTGTGCTGTCGTGTCCCCGTTAAGAATGTGCAGGCCGTCCAAAGTCCACTCAACATAATGTCGGGGAATTATACGCCACTCACCGGGCGGCTCCGCTGCCAGTCCACGGCATCGAAGAGCGGCTCGCAGCGTATAATTAACATTATGTCTGGTGCCCCCGCTGTTCGGCATCGCTGGGGTGCCTCCGCACAAGGCTTCGCCTTCTGCTGTCAGCACCGGAGCCAGATCTCACCTAACACCGCATCAAACTTGAGCATCGTGCCATCATAAGCTGTTTACTACATTAAATAGGTATTTAAACAAGTAAGCAAAAATCTGGTCTTATCCGCATCCAAATTTGCGTCTTCTTTAGCTGCCCGACTTGGCTTCAGCAACCCCCCCTGAAGGCAGGTCGGCCTGCGGCCTCCGCTGGTTTACCTGCCCCGCCCCCCCCCCGCAGGCCACGCGGCGCCCGGCGCGCCCGCCCCGG
>NZ_CAWQMW010000144.1:0-105555 GCF_963895965.1 Xenorhabdus sp. PB30.3
GTAATAATCATTATTACCCTGTCAATATCGTGTTAAAAAATATTTAACCAGAACAGCTATCTGGATCACAATAATTTAGCACAATAAATAAAAACCAGAATTATGGTCTATTTTGTACCAAAGACTCAATACTGGTATTTTTTTGATTATTATGATTAAAAATCAATATATTAAATTATGAAAAAGTAAGGTTTTAATAGTGAAATAGCAGTATATTTCAGCGAATAGCAAATCTATCGAACTATCTCTAACTGACAAAGGATATATACACAATGGATTTCAAGTTGCCCCTTTGTTGGCTCTGCTCACATATCCTGTCATAGAAGACCCGACTTTGACCGGGTCAACTGAGTTTGCAGTGTCCTCACTTCTGAGATACAACTTGAAATTTTACTAGGTGTATTCTCTTCACGTATCAGCTAAGAAATGAAATGTTGAAATCTGATTTTTGATATAATGATTTTTCTTGTTCATCAACAAGCTGAATTAATTTTTTCACAAAAATGGATTTTAATTGCTCCCAATATTCTTCGAAGTGTTCCTGATCACGTAAACAATGTGTCATTACTGCTGCCCGTAATACATATATATGATGTATTTTTTCCCATTCGCTCTGGCTAAAACCACACTGTTCAGCATAATGCCGAGGAGTATCTCCGTAATCTTTATAACCCAACATTGTCGATGATGTGATGAAGTCGTTGGTATAAGCACGCTCGGTGGAATATGAACAGAGTTCATAGAGCCGTTTATTGAGAGCATTGTGATTCAGCAGGCTATCATTTCCGATTTCCTTAAAAGAAAAGTTAATCATATGAAAATCAGGAGATGGCATGATATGTATTTCAAATTGGTATTTTCCAACCTTTATAGGTTGCATATTCTTTATGTTATTTAATAACCAATTTGCGGTGACTATCCCTGCAGCTATGACTTTGCCATATCCACTGATATTTAGAGGCAATAATCTATGAGCTGCCCATAATGCAGCGGCCGTCGCCCCTGATTTCGAGCCTTCCATAATGGAAGAGCCTAATATATTCTTATTATTGTTTGATAAGTTATTGATTAATGAATCGCTTTGAGGGGAATTATCCTGAAAAACATAAGCTGCACGAGAGGAAATTAAATCAAGAATTCGCTTATCCTTCATACAGATAGCACCGGCAGAATATTGGATGAAACCCATTTTATGGGGATCAACTGTAATCGAATCAACATGTTTCAATGCCTTGAAACTCCGGTAGACTGCCGGTTTAGGCCAAATAATATTTTCAGGAGTCAAACCAAGTTCCTGATGCTTCTTAACCAACTCATCATATTCCATAAATTTCCCCTGCTCATCCAGCAGCAAAGAGCAGGCATATCCGGCATAGGCAGCATCAACATGAATATAAAATGATGCGCCATAACGTTCTTCACACTCTTTTCTTAACGTAATGACTTCATCAATACAATCAATAGCACCGACTTCTGTTGTCCCTACCATTGCAATCATAGCTAAAATGGCTTCTCCTTTCTCAATAAGGGAAAGTGTAATTTCGCGCATTTTGGCAACATCAGTCTGATACTCTGCATTCACAGGTAGAGGAATAATATTCTCCTGACCGATACCGAAGATATCCGCTGCTTTGACCCAGGAATAATGTTTCGATTGTGGAACAAGTAGCTTACCTATAACTTCCGGTTTAACTCCTGAACCACGACACGTCAGATCACGGATTTCATTAAATATCCCCTGTTCTTTTAACTCACTGATTAAATCAAGCACTTCTGTTGTGGGCATATTCATTAACTGTTTTGGGGATTTGTGACTGAGCAAATTTTTAGTTTCAGGATGTTGAGAAATAGCAAAAGGCAGTGTTTTCAAATTTCTGGCAACCCAAAGGCCTTCGTAGTTTGCTACTGTACCCCCTGAAGTAATGTGCCCCCAGGCTCGTTGTGGATCGTAGCCAAACATGCGGCAGAGATCTAAACCTGATTCGATCTCAAGTTCAGTGGTTGTTGGTGATACTTCATAAGAACAATTATTCGGGTTGTACATCATCGCCATGACATAAGCGAGGTTAGAAACCATCAGAGTATCAGCGTTGATATGACCAAGATAACGGGGAGAAAAGAAAGGGATAGAGGAATTTTTTAGTTTTGCTGACAACTGATTAAGTATTCCTTCAGTTCGATACAGTGTTTCTCTGTAGTTATGCTCATAGCGATCAACAGATGTTACTAATGCCGCGTCTTCAGGGTGAAACCCCGAACGCCAGTGCATGTGTTCACTGACTGCATAATCTATCATTTCTTTGAAGAACACAGCATTCTCTGACTTTGGGCCTAAAAACAGAGCATCAATATTTAAGTTAGGATTAAATAGCTTAGGCATAATTACAATATCCTCACTGATTATTATTTTTTGTTATTTATTAACCATTCATTATATGAATCAAACTACGGATACAGATATAAAACATACGAGCGAAAACTTTAATAAGAAATTAACAAATACTTTGAATTTGTGCACGGAAACAAAGAAATGAATGAAAAAAGAGATTAGTAGCTGAAATTATCTACTTATATGACTTTATGGATAAAAGGTGTATTTCTGCACATAAAAATAAGTATTGGTGTTACATTTTTTATTGTGCAGAATGGAATAAATGGAGGGTATGCACTCATTAATTGAGTAATAATTAGACGTTACTCATGGCAAAGAAGATATATTGGTTAATTATTTCAGCCACCAGCATGATCATTGTTCCTGATAAGATGGGACAACTTGTGCGAATGAGTGTTTTATTTCTGCTTTTCCACAATGTATAGGCCCATATCGTCATGGCAAGAATATATAAACACCAAGTTATCATCCTGAAGCCAAATGCGCTTTTCAGGTTAATTTCGGGTTGGTGGGGAAAAATGATATTTTCAGTTTCACCATCAGTGACTGCCTCTACTAACCAACCCATGTATGCCGGCTGTTCAATTAAGCGCGTTGTCACACTGATAAAGACAATGATTAGTGCTGCCATGAGCAATTTAGTCGGAATTTTTTCCCGTATGAATTGCCTGCCAGACTGACCAATAAGTGATAATGACAGTGCCGGCCCCAGAGTAAAGACTGCACCATAAAACAGAAAATAAGTGTTAACATTTGTCCAGGTAATTATGTCACTATTAGAGTAAATATTGACCATGTAGTGAATATCAACTAATCCAATAACGCTAATTCCCGCCATAATATATGCATGGCTCTGCTTGGTAAGCAGGACAAAGAGCGTATATAAACTCAGAGTAATAAAATAGATAGCAGCCAGTGCTGTTTCTGTATTTATCCACTCTTGCATTATGTTATGTAATTGTAATAACTGATATACGCTGAATGGGTATCCTATGATATCCAAAGAAGAGAGCAGCCCTATTCCGGCTAGAATACTGCTGATGACTAAAATTCTGCGAACAGGTACAGCTTCTGGTTTCTGCCCTGGCCCTGCTTTTCGATTAAAAAAATGAGTATAAAGTGCACTCATCAATACCAGACCAATAGAACTTTGCACTATCATTGTAAATGCAATCAACAGCCATTCACTCATGCTAATCCATCCATTTATTTGTAAAACCACCGCTATTACAACGTATTATACTCAATGGATTTCAAGATGCATCGCGGCTAAAAAAGAGTGTTCCGGGTGCATAGTCAGCAATTTGATTGAGTTCAGCCAACAAAATAGCAACTTGAAAGACCAAGGGTATATATTATTAATGTAATTTAAGTTTAATTGAAATGTTATATCGAGTATGCAAGATTTTACGCAAGTTATGCATGAATCGCAGCAAAATTTCATTTTTTTCTTCTTCGATAATAACTGTGAGTGATTAACATAAAAAGCAAGCTCTTATCAGAGCAGCCGAAATATGTTAAATTGACAGGCATCAATAATTTCTAACGAGCGCTTCCTATGGTCCCGGAAAAACGTATTATCAGGCGAATTCAATCAGGTGGTTGTGCAATCCACTGTCAGGATTGCAGTATTAACCAACTATGCATTCCTTTCACTTTAAACGAACATGAACTCGATCAGCTTGATAATATTATTGAGCGTAAAAAACCAATCCAAAAAGGGCAAACGCTTTTTAAAGCTGGTGATGCACTAAAATCGCTTTACGCTATCCGTTCTGGGACTATTAAAAGCTATACTATCACCGAAGAAGGTGATGAGCAGATCACAGGCTTTCATCTTGCTGGTGATTTAGTCGGGTTCGATGCCATTATAAATACTGAACACCCCAGCTTTGCTCAGGCTCTGGAAACTTCAATGGTATGTGAAATCCCGTTTGAGACACTGGATGATCTTTCCGGAAAAATGCCAAATCTTCGCCAACAGATGATGCGTTTGATGAGTGGTGAAATCAAAGGTGATCAGGACATGATCCTTTTGCTATCCAAAAAGAACGCAGAAGAAAGGCTGGCAGCGTTTGTTTATAATTTGTCCCGTCGTTTTGCCCAACGCGGTTTTTCTCCCCGCGAATTCCGTCTGACCATGACCCGCGGTGATATCGGTAATTATCTCGGTTTGACCGTTGAAACAATCAGCCGCCTGCTTGGACGATTCCAGAAAAATGGTATTTTAAGCGTTAAAGGTAAGTATATCGCTGTCGAAAATATGGAAAAATTGACTGAACTTGCAGGCAAAGCCCATACAAATGTAACGTAGCGTTGTTTCAAAATTTAAGCCAGATCACTATATTTTACTGATCTGGCTACCCTATCCCCTGTTATAGTTGTCTATAGTTTATCTTCCGTACAAAAATTACATCCAGCCTCTGCGAGGGATTAATATGGCAAACTATCAAAACCTCTTAGTTGCAATTGATCCGAATCAGGATGATCAGCCAGCGTTAAGACGCGCGGTATATATCGTGCAACGTAATGGTGGCCGGATTAAAGCTTTCTTACCCATTTATGATCTTTCATACGATATGACCACGTTACTTTCTCCTGAAGAAAGAAACGCGATGCGTAAAGGTGTTATTGGTCAACGGATCGCCTGGATAAAACAACAGGCGCACTACTATCTTGAATCCGGGATTGATATTGAAATCAAAGTAGTCTGGCATAATCGTTTCTATGAAGCGATTATTCAGGAAGTTATCTCCGGAAAGCATGATTTGTTATTAAAGATGGCACATCAACATTCTCTGCTGGAATCGATGATCTTTACACCACTTGACTGGCATTTGTTGCGTAAATGTCCTTGCCCTGTCTGGATGGTAAAAGATCAGATATGGCCGGAGAAAGGTTCTGCTGTTGTTGCCGTCAATTTATCAAATGAAGAATCCTATCATAACGAACTCAATCTGAAATTAGTTCATGAAACACAGGATCTTGCCAACAGAATTGTGAAAGAACCCCGGATTCATCTGGTCAGCGCCTACCCTGCGGCTCCTTTAAACATCGCAACAGAACTTCCTGACTTTGATCCCAATGTATATAACCGAGCATTACGTGGTCAGCATTTAGTCGCAATGAAAGAGCTAAGACAAAAATTTTGTATTAGTGAAGATCAAACTCACGTTCAGGAAGGTTTACCGGAAAACGTCATTCCCGAAATTTGTGATGAACTCAATGCAGGCGTGGTCGTTTTAGGTATTCTTGGCCGTACTGGTTTATCTGCCGCATTTCTTGGTAATACTGCCGAACATGTGATTGGCCGATTGAAATGTGATTTGTTGGCAATTAAACCCGAAGGTTTTGTTTGCCCGATTAATGTGGATGAAGAATAGACAATCCCGCCGCTTGCGGCGGGAAATCTATTTATGAAAAACATAAAAAATATCTTAAATTTCAGCATGCTTTTCTTTATCTTTCGATCAAAAAATAGTATTCAGGCTAGGCGATCATAACATGAGTTAATAAGCTAGACTTAAATCAATCGATTATAAAATTTAAATATTTCTGGCATATCATGTGTAGTCCAGTTTGAGTTAAGAGCCGAACGCAACCAATCTTCAAAATTTCCTGTGAATTTCCCTTTATCCCATAAACCTGACATATACTTCATAAGTTCAGCTCCGTTGAGCTCAGCCTCAACATTCTCAACAAGACCATGTGTTATAAGTCTTAATTCATTAATGACAGAAGATGCATTGCTTATAGATCCTTTCCCAATATATTGCACATATAAATTTTCAAATATTGTTTCATTTACCCCTAAAGTATAAGAGCGGCTACCCGATTCCCCCTCAATTTTCACTATATTATTAAATAATAGGCTAGTATTGTTCTT
The DNA here is from genome assembly GCF_963895965.1 of Xenorhabdus sp. PB30.3. Lineage (NCBI taxonomy): Bacteria > Pseudomonadati > Pseudomonadota > Gammaproteobacteria > Enterobacterales > Morganellaceae > Xenorhabdus > Xenorhabdus sp. PB30.3. Next base: position 6,279 of record NZ_CAWQMW010000144.1, read on the forward strand.
CCTTTTTATATTAAAACCTAACTTAACCATCATGTTCCAATTTTTTTCTCGTATCAGGCTAATATCTGCCTCTAAATTTTCAGTGCCTTCTACTTTGCTAATTGCGCCATTCATCCTTACATTATTATAATCTTGTAGCCAACTATTGTGTTCAGCGATATTAGCTGAACCTGCTGTTCTGAGAGAGTTTTCAGATTGCTCCAGTCCTCTATTAAATCTGATTATAACCTTGTTCCCTACCTTCAGCATTCCTCTTGCTACTGCTACACTTATTCCTATACCGATAATTCCAGCAAGAATAGAAAGCCCACCAAGTATTCCAGAAAGTATAGGATGACTGTTTTCTGTAACTTCACTACCAGCTCCCAATCCAAAACTGGTAACCTCAGCAGCAATAGCCCCTATTCCAACTAGAGACAGCCCTCCACTAGCAATAGCTGTTGCTACACTGACTACTACACCAATAGCTCCCAAAATAAGCCCTATAATTCCAGCTATACTTACATGCCCACTTGGGTCACTCCGATTAATAGGATCTCCCAGACAATAAGCATAAGCATTAATACCACCAACACTGAATGGACTAAGACTGTCTGGTGCAGTAAATCGCATCAATACAGGACTATAGGTACGATAACCATTACCTAAATGATATGTTCCCCATATTGGATCAATACGTTCACCATTATAAGAAGGCAATTCTGGGTTACGTTCATCCGGTGCCTGTTGCCCATACGGAGAATAACGATAATGAGTTTGACTACCATCTCCTTGACAACTTAACAGTACACTACTACTTCCATCACAACCCAATAAATGCGTATCATTGGCTGTTACAGTTGCAACTGATTCGCCATGTGCCCGTAAGAAACGCATGGCGTCATTACTCTCACGTACAACTTCGGCCACACGAGTTACACCTTGATAATAAATTTCATGGGTTTTATCAAAACCAATTCGTTGTAACACTAAACGGTCAATGCCGTCATAAAGATAATCGCTGATCTGATTATTGATACTCACAGAGGCTAAACGTCCTAGCGCATCATAGGTCAAATGACGTCCGGATTCATCTTGAATTAAACGCCCTGCGCAATCATAAGACAATTTGATGGTAGCTGGATAAGCAGGATGTGTATGGTTGATTGTTTCTAGCTGGCAAATATCATTTTTATTGTAGGTAAAAGTAGCAGTATCTTTGCTCCCATCGGAGAGGAAAGTTGTACAGGTTAATATATTTCCCAATTGATCATAACAAAATCTCTGACTGTTAATAGTTAAGCCGTAAGCATCACGCGGCAATTCTGAACCATTGCACTTATACTCTGTAAGCCAATGACGGTCTGGATCATAGGTATACATTTCCTTCCGTAACAGACCAGACTGCTGAGAATAAGTGGTGCGAGAGGCTATTTGTCCACTGATGGTATAGTTTTGTTGCAGGATTAGTGTTTCTGTTCCACTTTTAATACATCGGGTTACTTCACGCCCAAAATCATCAAAGGTTAGGGTTGTAATCAAGTTTCTATCATGCTGTTTATCATATACTTTCCAATAATTAACCCGGCTGGCCGCATCATAGGATTGTGTAATCTCTACATCAGTGTCTTGAATTGCTATAAAGCGACCAAATTTATCAAATTGCATCTGACAAATTTTGCCAGTGATATCCCGATAACTCGTCAACTGACCGATGGGAGAATAAGTATACTCTGCTATACGTGATACTTCAGAATCATCAAAATGGCTAATTTTTTGATATAGATGACCTGAAGGAGTATAACGCATTTCATTAGTTACAGTATTTTCCGCAGTAACCTGAGTCAGAACACCTGTTTTTTTATCGTAAGTGAAATTTTGCTGTATTTCGCCAGCGCTAACATGCATTAATGCATTAATTAACAATGGCTCATATTCACGAGTTACAATTTGCCCTAATGGGTCAGTCGTTTGGTAAGGATAAGGACAATTTCCCTGATAATTATATCTATATGTACGTTCTCCACTAGTGGTTGAATGTACACGTTGTAGACTGTCAAAGCTACGAGTGCCCAAGATATGTTCATCTATTTCAATTTGCGTGACTAATTTATCGAGACTGAATGGAGCATAAGTTTTTCTGATTACTGAGCCATCACTATATTTAATGGACGAAACCCGATCAAATAAGTCATAGGTGTATTTAGTTTCTTTTCCCAAAACATCAAAAGTAGCCCGCAAACGACCGAGGCCATCATAATGATAAGTCTGTTGATTATAGAGTTTGTGCTGGCTGTCATATAATTTGACAGTGATTGGTCGATTATTTTGATCATACTCCACAATTTTATGGCTAAAATTTAATCCGTCAGCCTGTGTGGTGCTCTGTGTAGTACGGGTTACAGGATCATAATTTTGTAGAAAACTCTTACTTGTATTATTACCTGTATTAAAAGTTACCCGACACTGCTGTCCCCAATCATCATATTCAAAATATTTCTGAGAAGCGATTTTTGTTAATTTGGTATTTTTTTGTCCCACAGGTAACCAGTCATAATTAGTTTCCAACACTATTCGGCTGAAACCGTCATACTGATTTTCCTGAATCAACCGCCATCCTTGTTCCTCTTGACCTTTTTCCAGAATCTCTTGCTGGTAAACACGCCCAAGTCCATCAAAACGGGTTCGGCGCTGGTTACCCCATATATCAGTTTTAGTGATTGTCAGAAAACCATTGTCCTCAATGGAATAAGTATAAGTTTCTTCACGAAAATAGTCAGTATTAGCATTATTGATACATTTAAGGATTCGTCCACGATCATCATAAATATATTGGGTTGTGCGTCCTTGAGCATCCGTTTCATACCATAGTTTCCCACTAAAGCGTGATTGTGTTTTAGAAGAACTTAAACTATGACCGTCATGTCCAGTTAACTCTATATGTTTAGTAAAGGCTTCGCCTTTGATATTGTAAGAAAAAATTTGCTGGCGAGTCCATGATTCTTCCACAGTCGAATTAACCCCCGTTTTATCCGGAAGTGTATACACAGTCTCATCAATGCTATCAATACGCCCATGATTCGGAGAATTAACGTCTTTCACATAATTAGTCTGAATTTCATGTAATCGCTGATCTGAACTAGACCACCTCTGGCGGGTACGCACTACAGCATATGGTGGGGACACTATGTTATAAGGTATAGATATATCGGGAAGTATGGGCAATTGCTCATAACCATAATCTACTTTATGGACAGGGGCATCATTATAGGCTCCTTCCAGAGATGCTTTACCTGGGGTGATGGTCATAGATTTCACATAACGGACAAATCCGTAGGGGTCAGCCGGACAGCCGTAGCAATCTTTACCCAAAGGCACCAACTCCCCGTCTACCGGATAATAAACCCAGTCCGTGCGGGTACCATCCGGGGCAATCTGCATAGTTGGATTTCCTGCCGCATCGAACTCTGTCTGAAGCATCTCCTCCCGCTGGCCGTTATCTGAAATAAAGCGGACTATCGCCGATTTTGGCATCTGGAACTGAGGGGGTTGCTTATTAAAACGCTCCCACCTTTGCGCATAATATTCCGTCTGATGCTCGCGTATACACCCATCCTGTTCAATGGTTTCAGAAACCAGCAGGTGGTAATTATTATAGCGGCGGGTAATTACGCGCTGGGTTTGCCCCTCATGGCAGATTTCTTTTGAGCCATACAGATAATCACTCAGAACATTATAAAGATAGTCGTCATCACTGTCCCAATCATCATGACTTCCCTCTTTAGCTCCATAACCCAGAAAATTTAAATCCGTATACTCATAATCCCGGACTATTACCACCCCGTCCTTAGTATATTGCATATATTGCGTAACGTAGGGTAAAGAGGGCAAATAGGCACCCTGCGGAAATTGATGTCCGTTAGGATTATACATAACCCATTCCGTTAATCCTGTTGGCGTTGAAACCTGACATAAAAACTCACTATCTGGGTCATAATCCAACTCCCAACTCAATATTTGGTTTGGTGTCCTGTTTTTTATCTGACTAATCTTATTATTATAAAAGATTAGCTCAATATTATACGCCTCAGATGAGCCAGGCCAGACAGTAATTTCAGTGCAAATATCCTTCTTATAATTAATATTTAATAATTTACTCGTTTCGTCTGAAATGGACGCGAGATGAGGCGCTTCATCCATCTCATATAACCAGTCAAATGTTAAATAATGTCCGAAAGAATTAACTAATTTCTTAGGAACTTTAACATCAGAAGCATCAAGAGGGCCAGTCAATATTTCAACCAACCCGGATTTATGGATCACTCGATAAACGTCCTGAACCACATCCTTTTCAAATCGCACCACATCCTGCTTGTATTGTCGGAGAAGAACCGCCTTGTCAGATTCATCCACCTTATAACGCTCACCTGTTGATAATACCAAAACCCTGTTTTTTACATCATACTGGGTAAATCCGAGGGAAAATCCCTTACCGAAACCAATGTCAGCAACATTAAGCGGATTGTAATAAAGTGTAATTGATTGTTCTGGCCCTAGTTGGTTATTTCCTATCAAATTAATAATTGGCATTAGATAGTTAAATAAACCTGTCCTTGGATCAACTTTCCCCATGACAGCACTTTGGAAATTGTTAGCATTCGAAAAAAAATTAGCCTCAGAACCCAATGAAGATGGATTTCTTTTTTTAATATCACTCATAAAATTCCCCATGGATTAACTACAAAAAAATTAATATAGAAAGAATTCATAAAAATAAATAGAACATTTTTATGAAAATTTAATATTAATTAAATTTCATTAACAAGCTTAAGATAACTTAAAGAACATATCAGAATTTAAAAAAAACACTTTCCTCTCTATATCTTAACAATAAGGAAAACTAATAACTAAAAACTAATCATTAAAAAAATGAAGAGTATATATACATGGTATTTTTTAACGAATACAGCCTAGTTGGTGTTCTGTCGTTTTTGAAATGATACCCAATGATATGGATACAAGTTACCAATTAAGTATAGAACAAAAACTCCATATAGCAATTAATTAAAAGTATAAAATATTTATTTTAAATTAATTCAACCAACTGATTAGTTATCCTTTCAATCCTACTCTTTGAATTAATACAACCAATAATCTATTTAATACTTCAAAATCAAGTGGATAAAATTTTAAATCCCAAGCATTAACAATGGATTAAAGCAATAGGATTCATAAATATTTCAGAGGTTAAATATAATTTCTCTCCTGTATGTCTCATAAGTACGAATAGCAACTATAATAGAATAGAAACTTACTAAGTTTTCGCTTTCGTATAAGTGGTTCCAAAAACACTCTAATTATTAAATAAATTAATTTATTATTATCAACCTAGACATAATTATAAATTCCATTAAATAATATTTATTAAAAATAAGGAAAATCAAAATGAACAAGAAGAATGAATACAATAATAAATCCGAAAAACTTTTGCCTAGTAATTTATCAAAATTTCATTTGCAAACATATTCAGGAACACCAGCAGGAAAAATATTTGCTAACGGGAAAATGCAATGTGGTCTTAAGATTATCATACTAGCTACTGACGATAATAATCGTATAGTTAAATTAACTGATGAGGAATTAGATAGCATCGAATTGATTAACATGGCTACAGGTGAAAAATTATCAGGTGAATGGTCATACAGTGATGTCGAAAATGATTACACTCATCTTTATCCTTCCCCTTATTTAGAACAAAGTTCACAATTTTCTAATTCACTACCTCAATACACTGACCTAGATCAAAAAAAAATCTATTGGGTCACATCTAAACAAATTGCAGAATTAACAATAGGAGCCAAATTCATACTGAATAAAAAAACATTTAAGTCACCTAAAGGCATTTTAATTAAAGCTGAAAGACCTATTATCTATTCCAAGGAGGATATTTATAAGTACTCAGAAACATCAATAAAGTCAGGAAAATATAAAATTCATGAACACGTGGATAAAAGGACCATTAATGGTCACGAAACGTCCGACAAGGATTTTTATTTTCCATGGAATCAAACCAATCATTATTACAGGATTAAATACTTAATACATGATATAACTATATGGAATACACGGGAGGATAAAAACAAGGAAAGTCCCGAGTACCATAAAATGGCCCACCTTAAGTATTATGCTAACCTTCATATCTGGTTTCTCTGGGGGGATTTTCAAGATGAAAGAACGGCCGGAGATATTATAGATTCTACTTATAAATATGAAGAACCCCTTGGGAATGGGATGAGAACAACAACATATACAACTAGACCACAAGCAGAAATTACTACGACAAACGATGAGGCTAAGGGTTTGATTAGCTTCAGTGAATTATGGTTCGAAGCAAATATGAAAGAATTATGGAAGGAAACGCCTGAAAAAGAAAATACAGCAAATTTAAAATTTCACGATGAATATGGAAATGAGTCTAGAACTCTGCGAGTTGAAATAAAAATAGAGGATGGCCAGCAAATTATTACATTTGAAAATAATATTTGAATATAAAATTAGACTCTTAGAAGCTACAGCTTTACAACAAGAGACACAGTTTTTTGAGCATACTGTGTCTCCATTACTCTCTGATAATAGTAAATAAAATGTAGCTAATTTTACATTTTCATCACCCGTCAGAAATTCAGATTTCTGGCTGCATTTTTCAAACGCTCATCTCCACGTCGATCATATTTTTGAGTTGTTGTGATACTTGAGTGCCCCATCGCATCTTTGACTGTGACAATATCTTCGCCATTATCCAGCATGGCTGAAGCAAAAGTTCTGCGTAGATCATGCGGAGCAAATTTTTCTATCCCGCTTTCAACTCTGCGATTTTCCAATATATGATAAATAGCCTGATCTGAAAGACGACTATCAGTTACATCATCATGACGCCGGATACGAGTAAATAATGGACCGGCATGATCACCGCGGACTTCATTTATCCAACGATTTAATCGTCTCCATGTTCCTTCCGGCATATAAGATAAACGTTCTTTATTACCTTTTCCCATTACCCTTAATGCCTGCTCGCGATAAATAATACTTTTCATATCTAATGAAACAATTTCTGATCGGCGCAGACCGCACCCCACCAGAATGCCAATAATGGCTGCATCACGTAAACCTTTTGTACTGATATCATCTTCACAGGCATAAAATAAATTTTTAATTTCATGTCGCTCAAGTGCCCGCCCTTTCGGTAAACGATTTCCCCTGACAGACCGTACTTGTTTGATGTGCTGAAAACTATCGGTATCAAGTTGTTTCATTGTCCATGCTTCTAAAGCAACACCTTTCAGAGCTGAAAGATAAGTATTAATTGTTGCTGGAGCTTTTCCGGAATCAGAGAGCATTTCCATTACAGCCTGTATATGATGCCGCCGCAAATCACTCCATGAACAATCCCGCACATTCTGATACCCCAACATTTTTGCCACAATATTAAGGAATGATTTCATTGTCTGTCGGCTTCGTTTTGATCCCAAACTGACAAGATAGGCAATAGCCGGATTGTCATATACCTGATTATCAGGTACCGATATTGACATACCCATTCCCTGTTTTTTTTGCTCACTGGAAAGCACAATCAATGATTGTTTCTCTGTATTTTTTTCATCTTCATTGTGCATAACTGCTTCCTGATCCCAATATTTATTGATTGCTCTACGTAAAAAGTGGGGCTAATGACCCACACCATTTTATTGCTCGAACCTTACTTTTTCAAATGTATATTTTAATAAGTAGACGAATCAAGAAGCAGAAATTTGTACATAAGGAATAGCTTATTACACATAACCTTTTGATATTATTGACATCAGATTATCAAAAACTGCTAGATCAATGTTTGAATGAAATGTCTTCTACTATAGCAACTAACTTTAAGATGCTTGGAATTTTGGCGAGAAGTATGATTGGGAGTCCTTGCATCACATACATTGTATCGCCCGCTCAATATATTCAGGATGCAGCATTGCCCCTTCAGTCATTGAGACAACGCTACTACTTGCTTCTTCTTTGGCTCCCAGGCATACCAAAGCCAGCGCGGATTCTTCTTGTGACCGACAAATGACCATATATGGACGCCCCCGGTTATGCAAGCATTGAGTCGATACGGTTTGCTGCCATATATCCGGCGTCATAATGAACTCACTTGTTCGCGCCATGATGTCATCCGCACCCTGCTTCCTTATCACTGCTCGGGCATGTTATTGCCTTGGTCATTCTCAGGCTATGACAGGGACGGTAGCCGTTTTTTCATCAGTGTTTGCAAACTCAGTTAAAGCGTCTGTTTCAATTTATTCAATTAATTGATAGAAAAAGCCTTCTTCATATTGAATTCCACATTATCTTTCAGAATACGCCAGATAATCCGAGTCAGCTTGTTGGCTAAGGCGACTGTTGTTTTCAAAACCCCACATCGAGTAATCAGTGCTCTCAGCCACTCGCCTAAGCGGTCATTCCGTTTTGGGGCACAGCGCATCACGGCACGGGCTCCGTGGATCATTAACGTTCGGAGATGACGGTTACCATTTTTGCTCAGGGAAGACAGACGGTTTTTTCCACCCGAACTATGTTGCCGGGGAACCAGCCCGCACCAGGCAGAAAGTTGTCGGCCATTAGCAAACTGGGCGATACTGACTTCACTCACGAAGGCAGCCGCAATGAGAGGTCCCACACCGGGAATGGTCAGCAGGGAGTGATAGCCCACTTGCTGGCAGGACAAAGCTTCCGTTTCTTTCTCCATATCATGAATGTGTTTATTCAGCGTGCACAGGGTTTCCCACAAGGTATGCAGTAGATGCCGTAGGGCGAAAGACAAAACGTTGCTTTCATCTTCTAGAATATCAGGCAGATGTTGTCTCAGCTGCTGGATACCCACAGGAATAATCAGTCCCAATTCAGCCAGAAAAGCCCGTATCTGATTGGCAAGTGCAGTCCGTTGTTCCACCATAAGCTGTCGGGCGCTACGCAGTGCTTTGATATCTTGCTGTTCCACGGTTTTGATCGGGACAAAATGGATACCCGGACGACAAGCTGCCTCACAGATAGCGAGTGCATCATTCGCATCGTTCTTTTGATGGTGGCTAAAGGCTTTGACATGCTGCGTGGGAATGAGCCTGACGGTATATCCCATTGCCTGCAGTGTCCTACCCCAATGATGAGAAGTCGCACACGCTTCTATGGCAATAAGCGTTGCCGGAGGGAAAGCCCGTACTGCATCAAGAAATTTTTGCCGTGAAATCTTTCTGTTAGAGGCAACGGAACCGTCTGCCATCCAGACGCAGATCTGAAAAACGTTTTTGGCGAGGTCAATGCCAACGACTTTGATCGTATTCATGATGTGTTCTCCCGAAACTCAGTGCACCGGATAACAGGATGACCCTGTTTATAGCGGGAAAAGGGGGACGTCCATCACATCACTGTTCGTCGATTTCACAGATAATATGGATGTCACTTCCCGCCAGAGGCCGTGTCGTTACTTGTCTTGGTTCAAGTTTTTTAACGTGCGAAGAACGGTGTTGATACCGACCTTCAGGACGCGAGCGGTGTCTCTGATACCACCATTATTCTCTTCCATATCAAAGATTTGTTCTTTCACTCCGAGTGTACAGGCTTGTGACCCCGGGTAATGTGAATGATCGGCAGCCTGTTCGCGAATTATCAAAAGTTTTAACGGGTTCTCTTTACGGACACAAAGGATATCTGAGTCAAGAATTAGCGGATGATTTAGCTAAAACGGATATCACCTTTATCACGAAAAATCGCCGTAACATGAAAGCACGTGCATTGGCTGAGTGGAATAAGATCATGCTTAAAAACGTTTTATTATTGAAACGATTAATGGGCAGTTAAAAAATATCGCTCAAATAAAACATTCTCGTCACCGAAGTATGACTGGATTTTTGTTAACTGTTTTAACCGGATTGATTGCTTACTGCCTTCAGGAGAAGAAGCCATCACTGAAGGTTTTCTACTCAGAAGGAGGTATTTCAGCAATGGCTTAAACGGAATTGGGGTTAATTATTGGGAGCATGACCTTCTGATAACATAGGTCATGGCATGATAGTTCGGGTGACCAGTTTTTTGGCGAAAATAAGAGGCCAAATTATCATGCCGTTCCATTCCCTTCGAGTAAGCGCTAACACGCCCTAATCATTGGGCACATAACCCATTAATCATTATAAAATTTATTTATATTAAACCTCTTCCGTAAATTCTGATTCATTAATTATTTCCATGCTAATAATAGAAGTGCATTCAAGAATGTTATTGTGATGATAATTCAATAATTTAATTTTCAATGGTTTGGTTACCCATTGAGAAATATTGTTATCTGTCAACTTTATGACTAATTTAACCAATTCCATTTGCGAATGATCATTATGAATAGGATTGATCTCACCTGCTTTAAATAGCGTAACATTTGTATTTTTTAATGTTCCACTTAAGTTGCAATTAGATATTTCAAGTTCCAATGACGCAGTCTCTAACACTTTATTGATATAGGTATCACTGGCCCCCATTTTCTGTAATTCATTAGTGATTAATAGGTTTGAATTTGATATATCAATATTATCTTTAAGCATCTTTATTTCAGCATTGTTAATTACTGTATCTAATAAGAATAATTGGATTTTTTGTGCACCAAGCTGTTCTAATTGATAGGCAATTTCCATCGCTAACTGTCCGCCTAATGACCAACCTAAGATACGGATAGTTTTATCAATAGAGATTTCAGTTAGAATTAACTCCATATAAATATGAGCTAATCGTTGCAATGAATCTATTTTGTTATCTGTACTGAGATTGTAATTATCGATGCCAATGCAGTTATAGTTATCTGCTAACATATTTGCCAGAGAGATATAGGGTTCACTACCGCCATTAGCTGGATGAATCATAAATAATTTATCTATTGCTACTGATTCTGGTGTTAGAAAATTAAGTAAACTGTTTTTTTTATTATCCGTTGCCAGCCACTGGGATAATAAAGCAATACACTTGCAGCTAAATAAGATATTTAACGGAATATCAATGGCTATTTGATGGCTTATTGCGGAAGTGAGTTTAATCGCCAGCAAAGAATTTCCGCCAATATGGAAGAAATTATCTTCAATACCCACCCGTTCCAACTTTAAAACATCCTGCCAAATAGTACAGAACTGAGTTTCTAGGAGATTACGGGGTGCAACATAACTTTCTCTGTTACCGAAAACAGGTTCTGGTAATGCCTGACGATTTACCTTGCCGTTTAGAGTCAACGGAATAGCCTCCATAAAGGTAAAGCTGACAGGCAGCATATAATCCGGCAGGCGCTCAGATAAGTGCGCCAGCAGCATTTCATCAGATACCGCATCCTCAACAACCAGATAGGCGGCTAAGACTTTATGCCCGCTATGCTCAAGGTCAATCACTACGGCCTGTTTGACATGGGGATGTGCCGCTAACGCATTCTCAATTTCGCCCAGCTCAATACGGAATCCTCGAATTTTAACCTGAAAATCATTACGACCCAGATAGTCGATATTGCCGTCCGGCAGCCAGCGCCCCAGATCCCCCGTTTTATACATTTTGGCCCCCGGCTCTGAGGAGAACGGATCAGCGAGGAAACGTTCCGCTGTCAGTTCCGGCTGATTAAGATAACCCCGCGCCACGCCGTCACCGCCAATATAAATCTCGCCCACGGCCCCTCGTGGAACAGGTTGGCCGTATTTGTTCAAAATATAGATTTGAGTATTACTAATTGGCCGCCCGATAGGGAGTTTTTCTTCTTCATTCTCAGTCAAAGGGATATCGTAGGCGGTTGCGAACGTGGTCGTTTCTGTTGGCCCATAAACATGTAGCAGGTGTGTAGGAGCATGTGTGGCTCTGAGATGAATGGCTGCCCGACTATTACTCAGTTCACCGCCGAACAAAACATAACGTAACCCTGATAATACAGGAGCGATTAGATCTGCATATTGATTAAATAACGCGGTAGTTAGAAACAGAGCGCTGACGCCTTCTGATGACAGGCATTGGCTAAACCGGTCAGGATGTAACAGCGTTTTTTCCGGAATGAGTAGAATACAGCCACCATGAATTAATCCCGACCAAATTTCCCAGGTGGCGGCATCGAAGGCGGGATTGGCACAATGGGCAACGCAGTCATCCAGGCCGATATCCGCAAAACCATTGTTGATGATCAGACGCAGAACATTACGGTGCTCGACCATCACGCCTTTGGGTTGTCCGGTGGAGCCGGAGGTGTAAATCACGTAAGCCAGATGACGGGCAGTCAGCCCCAGTGCCTGTGTATCCGGATTGGTATCCGGTTGCGTGTCAAAATCCTGAGCCGGGTTATCCAGCCACACGGTGGGGACTGACGAGGCCAGTTTATCTGCCAGTGTGGTTTGCGTCAGTAAGACCACCGGTGTTGCATCATCCAGCATATAGCTTAATCGCTCGGCGGGGTAAGCCGGATCGAGTGGCAGATACGCCCCACCCGCCTTGAGAATGGCCAGTATTCCGACCACCATATCCAAACTGCGCTCAAGGCAAATGCCAACTCGATCATCCGGTCTGACGCCCAGTGCAATCAGATGATGGGCCAGCCGGTTGGCGCGGCGGTTGAGTTCGCTATAACTGATGCTTTGATTTTCAAAGGTGATTGCAATCGCATCCGGGCGCTGAGCCGCCTGCGCTTCAAACAACTGGGGCAGGGTTTTATCCTGTGGATAAGGCGCATCCGTCTGGTTCCAGCGGTGCAATAGGGTATGACGTTCCTGCGCCGATAAAATATCAATACTGGATAACGGTTGTTGCTGGTCGGCCACAAACGCGCGCAATACCCGTTGATAACTCTCTGCGATACGGGTGATGCTGGTGTCATTAAACAGGCTAAGAGCGTAGTTCAGGCAACCGGTAATTGCTGTTTTGCCATCGGATAAAAACAGGCTCAGGTCAAATTTGGCCGGGCTGTATAACGTTTCATCCAGTGCGACCGGGCTAAACGGCAGATTGCCGTCTGACGGATTTTCACCGAAAGCCTGCACACTGAACATCACCTGAAAGAGCGGATGACGGGCGGTATCCCGTTCAATGTTCAGGGCTTCAATCAGTTGCTCAAACGGCATATCCTGATGGGCTTTGGCGCCGGTAATCAGTTTGTGTACCTGTGCAATCAACGCAGTCACGCCATCAGTGTGTTGTAGCTGTGCCCTTAACGCCAGTGAGTTAACAAACATGCCTAACAGGGGCAGCGTTTGCGCATGGTGGCGGTTATCGGTCGGCGTGCCGATAACGATATCATCCTGTCCGGATAATTTTGCCAGCGTGACGTAAAACGCACTGAGCAGCACGGTATACAGGGTGGTTTCCTGTGTTTTTGCCAGTGTCCGTAGCTGTTCAGACAACTGGGTGTTCAGTTCAAAGTGGACGTCCCGTCCCTGATAATTGACCTGTGCCGGCCGGGGGTGATCGGTGGGCAGGGCCAGCGATTCATAGCCCGTCAGCGTCTGTTGCCAGTAAGCCAGTTGTTGCTCCCGGACGTCCCCCTGTAAATAATCCCGTTGCCATGCCGCGTAATCCCCGTAGGTAATTTCTAGCTCAGGGAGCTGACTGTCACGGCCTGCTTGCAGCGCGTGGTAAACCTCCGCCAGTTCCGCCATAAAGATATCGGTGGACCAGCCATCCATCGCGATATGGTGCCATAACAGTAAGAGATAATAGTTGTTTGCGACCTGATAATGCCGCAGGCGCAGGCTCGGTTCGGTGGCTAAATCAAAGGGGGTCGCGATTTCGGTGCTGACTTTAGCCAGTAACGTCGCCCTGTCGTCACAGGCCTGAGACGGGATCACGAAATGCGTCTCCAATATCTGCTGATACATCAGGTCTTGATCATCACTGCGATACACGGTTCTCAGCACCGCATGACGTTCCGCTAATCGGTTAATGGCGGTTTCCAGCAAAGGCAGGGAAGTATCCTGAGTTAATTGAGCCAGATACGGGATATGGTAGACATCAGAGCCCTGCTCAAACTGCTCAATAAACAGCATCCTCTCCTGCGCAAATGATAAGGGATAGCGCGCTTGTGCCAGCGGCGGGATAACCGTGCAAATTTGCGCTTCCATCTGAGTCGCTAACCCGGCGATAGTTTTCAGTTCAAACAGTTGTGTCAGTGAAATATCCGTAGACAGGGTACGGCGAATGGCAGCAATCAGCTTAATGGCGGTCAGGGAATTACCGCCGATACGGAAGAAATTATCGTCAATCCCGACCCGCTCCAGCGCTAACACATCCTGCCAGATAGCGCAAAGCTGGGTTTCCAGCGTATTACGGGGCGCGACATAACTGTCTCTGTTATCGAAAACCGGTTCGGGCAAGGCTCTGCGGTTGACTTTACCGTTTAGTGTGAGCGGAATAGCGTCGATAAAGGTAAAACTGGCGGGCAGCATATAGTCCGGCAGGCGCGCGGATAAATGCGTGAGTAGATCTTCATCAGCTAAGAGACCCTCAATGACCAGATAGGCCGCCAGCACTTTCTGTCCGTGATGATCACGATCAATCACGACGGCCTGTTTGACCTGCGAATGTGCCGCTAACGCATTCTCAATTTCGCCCAACTCAATACGGAAGCCGCGAATTTTAACCTGAGAGTCATTACGCCCCAGATAGTCGATATTGCCATCGGGCAGCCAGCGACCTAAATCACCGGTTTTGTACATGCGAGTGCCCTGCTCGGCAGAGAACGGATCGGTGAGGAAACGTTCGGTGGTTAGTTCCGATTGGTTCAGATAACCTCGCGCCACACCCTCGCCACTGATATAAATTTCACCCGGTGTCCCCATCGGTACGGGTTGTTGATGGGCATCAAGCAGGTAAATCCGGGTATTGGCGATAGGACGGCCAATCGGGATCGACTGCATGCTATCAACCGGCGCGGTGATCGCATAGGTCGTGGCAAATGTGGTGGATTCCGTCGGGCCATAGCCGTTAATTAAATGAGCAGGCGGATGGTCTGCCGACAACACCTGTTTTATCTTCTGCGGGTTGAGGGCATCGCCCCCGACCAGCAGGTAGCGGAGCTGCCCGAACACAGGCTGTAATGTATCAAGGTATTCATTAAACAAACCGGCGGTTAACCATAACGCGGTCACTTTTCCCCTGATCAGTGCCTCACGGAAACCGGCAGGCTCGAGTACTACCGCCTGAGGCACAATATGCAGACAACTGCCGTTTAACAGGGCTGACCAGATTTCCCACGTGGCGGCATCAAAGGCAGGATTGGCACAATGGGCAACGCAGTCATCCGGGCCGATATCCGCAAAACCATTGTTGATGATCAGACGCAGAACATTACGGTGCTCGACCATCACGCCTTTGGGTTGTCCGGTGGAGCCGGAGGTGTAAATCACGTAAGCCAGATGATTTGAAGTCAGTCCCAGCGCTTGTGTATCCGGATTAGTGTCCGGCTGAGCCTCAAGGTGCAGAGTAGGATTGTCGAGCAATACCGTGGGCACTGAGCAGGTTAGTTTATCTGCCAGTGCGGTTTGCGTCAGTAAGGCCACCGGTGTTGCATCATCCAGCATATAGCTCAATCGTTCGGCGGGGTAAGCCGGATCGAGTGGCAGATATGCCCCGCCCGCCTTGAGAATAGCCAGTATCCCGACCACCATATCCATACTGCGTTCAAGGCAAATGCCAACCCGATCATCAGGTTTGACGCCCAGTGCAATCAGATGATGCGCCAGCTGGTTGGCGCGCCGGTTGAGTTCGCCATAGCTGATGCTTTGATTTTCAAAGGTGATTGCAATCGCATCCGGACGTTGAACCGCCTGCGTTTCAAACAACTGGGGCAGGGTTTTATCCTGCGGATAAGGCGCATTCGTCTGGTTCCAGCGGTGCAATAAGGTATGACGTTCCTGCGCTGATAAAATATCAATACTGGATAACGGTTGTTGCTGATCGGCCACAAACGCGCTCAATACCCGTTGGTAACTCTCTGCGATACGGGTAATGCTGATGTTGTTAAACAGGCTCACGGCGTAGTTCAGGCAACCGGTAATTGCCGTTTTGCCATCGGACAAAGACAGGCTCAGATCAAATTTGGCCGGGCTGTATAACGTTTCATCCAGTGCGACCGGGCTAAACGGCAGATTGCCGTCTGACGGGTTTTCACCGAAAGCTTGCACACTGAACATCACCTGAAAGAGCGGATGACGGGCGGTATCCCGCTCAATGTTCAGGGCCTCAATCAGTTGCTCAAACGGCATATCCTGATGGGCTTTAGCACCGCTAACCAGTTTGTGTACCTGTGCAATCAGCGCGGTCACGCCGTCGGTATGTTGTAGCTGTGTCCTTAACGCCAGTGAATTAACAAACATGCCTAACAGGGGCAGCGTTTGTGCATGGTGGCGGTTATCGGTCGGGGTGCCGATAACGATATCGTCTTGTCCGGATAATTTTGCCAGCGTGACATAAAACGCACTGAGCAGCACGGTATACAGGGTGGTTTCCTGCGTTCTTGCCAGTGTCCGTAGCTGTTCAGACAGTTGGGCATCCAGCGCAAAGTGGACATCCCGTCCCTGATAATTGACCTGTGCCGGCCGGGGGTGATCGGTGGGCAGCGCCAGCGATTCATAGCCCGCTAGCGTGTGTTGCCAGTAAGTCAGTTGTTGCTCTCGGATATCCCCCTGCAAATAATCCCGTTGCCATGCCGCGTAATCGCCGTAGGTAATCTCTAACTCAGGGAGCTGACTGTCACGGCCTGTTTGCAGCGCGTGGTAAACCTCCGCCAGTTCCGCCATAAAGATATCGGTGGACCAGCCATCCATCGCGATATGGTGCCATAACAGTAATAAGTAGTGACGGTCTGCGACCTGATAATGCCGTAGGCGCAGGCTCGGTTCGGTGGTTAAATCAAAGGGGGTCGCGATTTCGGTGCGGACGTTAGCCAGCAGCCTCTCCCTGTCGTCACAGGCCTGAGACGGGATCACGAAATGCGTCTCCAGTGCCTGCTGATACATCTGATCGTGATCATCACTGCGATACACGGTTCTCAGCACCGCATGACGTTCCGCTAATCGGTTAATGGCGGTTTCCAGTACAGACAGCGAAGTATCCTGAGTTAACTGAACCAGATACGGAATATGGTAGACATCCGAACCCTGCTCAAACTGCTCAATAAACAGCATCCGCTCCTGCGCAAATGATAAGGGATAGCGCGCTTGTGCCAGCGGCGGGATAACCGTGCAAATTTGCGCTTCCATCTGAGTCGCTAACCCGGCGATAGTTTTCCGTTCAAACAGTTGTGTCAGTGAAATATCCGTAGACAGGGTACGGCGAATAGCGGCAATCAGCTTAATGGCGGTCAGGGAGTTGCCTCCGATACGGAAGAAATTATCGTCAATCCCGACCCATTCCAGTGCTAACACATCCTGCCAAATTGCGCAAAGCTGGGTTTCCAGTGTATTGCGGGGCGCGACATAGCTGTCTCTGTTACCGAAAACCGGCTCGGGCAAGGCTCTGCGGTTGACTTTACCGTTTAGTGTGAGCGGAATAGCGTCCATAAAAGTAAAACTGGCAGGCAGCATATAGTCCGGCAGGCGATCAGATAAGTGCGCCAGCAGCATGTCATCGGATACCGCATCCTCAACAACCAGATAGGCGGCTAAGACTTTATGCCCGCTATGCTCACGGTCAATCACGACGGCCTGTTTGACCTGAGGATGTGTCGCTAACGCATTCTCAATTTCGCCCAGTTCAATACGGAAACCCCGAATTTTAACTTGAAAATCATTGCGCCCCAGATAGTCAATATTGCCGTCCGGCAGCCAACGCCCTAAATCACCGGTTTTGTACATGCGAGCGCCCGGCTCGGCAGAAAACGGGCAATTTAGAAAACGTTCAGCCGTTAATTCAGGACGATTGAGATAGCCACGGGCAACGCCTTGACCCGCGATATAAATTTCGCCTGCGACACCGAAAGGCACCAGACGACCATACGGATCAAGAATATAGATTTGCGTATTGGCGATCGGGCGCCCGATCGGCGGTAATGTCGGCCAGTACTCTGTCTCGTTGTCCAGCGTGTATGACGTCGCAGCGTGGCTTTCTGTCGGACCGTAGTGGTTATGTAACCGGCAATGACCAGCACGTTGCATCAGATGCTGAATGGCGGGGGTGATACGCAATTGTTCACCGGCGGTAATAATATGCTTCAGGCAGGAAAGATCATCTTCTGCATTGAGGTTAACGGCCTCGGCAAAATGCTGAAGAGCAACATAAGGCAGAAAGACTCGCTCAATCTGTTTTTGCTGAACCAGTTTAAGAATCTGTTGCGGCTCCCGGCGTAGGGCTTCATTAATCAGCACCAGACAACCGCCTTCACACAGCGTGGTAAAGATTTCCTGAAAAGCGACATCAAATCCCAGTGCTGCAAATTGCAGGGTTTTACCTGTTGTCGTGGGATGTTCAGGCGCATAGTGATGCCAGTGCAGCAGGTTTGATAAGGCTGACTGTGGCATTTCCACCCCTTTGGGTAACCCGGTTGAGCCGGAGGTGTAGATCACATAGGCCAGATGGTGTGGTGCCAGTGCTTGTACATCCGGGTTATGATCCGGCTGTTCGGTGAGATAAACAGCCTGTTTATCGAGTAATACCGTCATATAGCTGACAGAGGGTAGCGCAGCATCAAAAACATGTGCGAGAGTCGATTGGGTGAGTAAAACCACGGGGGCCGAATCTTCCAGCATGTGAGCCAACCGCTCATCTGGATGGGCGGGATCGAGTGGCACATAAGCGCCGCCCGCTTTAAGAATGGCGAGTAAGCCCACTACCATTTCCGGGCTGCGTTCAACACAAATGGCAACACGTTCGTCAGGGCCTACCCCCTGCGTCATCAGGTAATGAGCCAAACGATTGGCGCGGCAGTTAAGCTCCCCATAGCTCAATACCTGTTCTTCAAATTCCACGGCAATGGCATCAGGGTGTTGGGCTGCCTGCGCTTCAAACAACTGTGGCAGGGTTTTATCCTGCGGATAAGGCGCATCGGTCTGGTTCCAGCTGTGTAGCAAAGTATGGCGCTCTGCCTCACTGAGACAGGTGATGGTGGTATGAAGTTGTTCTGGATGACAGGCCAGCGCATGCAGAATACGTTCAAGCTGGCTCAGTAATCGTTGAGCCTGTTCACCAGTCAACCAGTCTTCACCGTAATTAAATCTGATGATGAACTGGTTACCTTGCTCATAGGCGATCAACGACAACGGATAATCCACTTTTTCCACCACACGGCGGAATGTCAGTGTCTGTTCGATGCCGGTCTGGTTTTCGTCTGCTACCGGCACAGGATAGTTTTCAAACACCAGCAGGCTCTGGAATAACCGTTTTCCGTCAGATTGCAGGCCAGAGAGAGAGACGGCACTGTAGCTATTGAGGTCAGCGATAGTTTTTTGGATATGTTGTAAAATAGTGACCACGCTGCTGGTTGGTTTCCACTGCACAACCAACGGCAACGTATTGATATACAGACCGACACTGGACTCGATCCCTGTAACGGGAATATCCCGTCCAGAGACAGTAGTGCCGACTATCGTCTGTTCATCACTGGTATAAATGTGCAACAGTTTATGCCAGGCAAATTGCAGAGCGACATTCAGCGTTATCCCTTGTGCCCGACAGGTGTTTTTCAGCTGTTCATACGCGTTATCCTGCACAATGAGTTGCTGACATGCTGTTTTATTAACCGTTTTTATCCGGGTTAAGTCAACCCGGTGGCTTAACAGCGCCGATAAATCATTCGCGCCCTGCCATTGCGTTTTGCGTTCAGACCAATAAAGGTCCGTTTCGGTCAGGTGATCCCGGTAATATTGCTGGGTCGCCAGATAAGCATTATCTACAACGATTTCAGGCGTGCGACCCTGTACGAGTGCGTTGTAATAGTCATGGACGGTTTGCAATAAAATCGGATAGCTCCAGCCATCAATGATGCTGTGGTGTAGGGTGATAACCACGGTAACCAACTGTTGATGTTGTTTAATCAGGATAAAGCGCGCTAACCCAGGCTGACGTAAATCAAATGGTAGGGTGAGATCATGTTGTTGAAGCGTATCAATCGCCCTGTTTTTTTCTTCTTCTGGTAACTGGGTAATGTCTTCGTGTTGGAAATTTGCCGCATTAATGCTGGCACCCATTATGACGATTTGTAAGAGGTCTTCAGCCCAGTCAAAGGCGGTTCTTAGAATAGGGAAACGCAGAGAAGCCAGCGTCCAGGCTTGTTGATAGGCGTCAACATTAATGGCAGTGTGGTAATCCAACAGCAGTTGTACGCGATAGGCATCATCCTGCGGCTGAGCCAGATGATGGTAAATAAATCCTTGTTGTAAGCTGGTGGCGGGGTACAGTGCTTCAAGCTGATAGTGCTGCTGAAGCTGGCGCAGGTGTGTGACGGAAAGCCCCTTGATACCGTAGTCACTGGCTGTTTTGATCCCCCCCGCCTGCGCCTGTTTTTGTGCTACCATGATGACGTCATGGAGTGCCTGCCCGAATGCCCGGATAAACAGGGCTGTCTTAGGCTGAGGCAGACGGGAATCAACATAAAACCGTAGCCTTCCGGTTTGAACGGCACCATTAATGCCCAGCAACACATGACTGTCGTTTTCGCTGGCTATCATCGTTCCGCAATCATCGTCAGTGATTGACCAGTTTTGACGGCTGGTACTGCCTAACTGCCCCAGATAGTTGAAACTGATAGACGGTAAATCACCGTCCAGATAACCCGCCTGCTCTAATGCCCCGTAACCCATGCCTTTGTTCGGCACTGCGCGAAGCATCTCTTTGGTATGGATTAGGGTATCGACTATATCTGTCTGGTTTTCGAGACGAACCGGATAAAGTGTTGTAAACCAACCGACGGTTTCCGAGACATCGATGGTGTTATCAATCGATTCCCGTCCATGGCTTTCCAGAATGATGTGATTGGCGGATTGGTCGAATGTTTCCTGTAAGGCTACGGTCAGCGCACTCAGCAACAGATCATTAATTTCCGTGTGATAACCCTTATTCGCTTCATGCAGCAGAATATCGGTCATTTCCGCCGACAAACCTAGCTGATGGTGTGTGAGGCTGTCCAGCGCCGGTTTGCTGTGATGGTCTGCCAGCACCTGTTGCCAGTAAGGCACTTCATGTTGATGCTGTCGGGCATACTCCTGAACAGCGGCTACCCATTGGCGATAACTGCTGGTTTTTGCCGATAAGGTCATACCCTGCAAGAGCAAACGCATATCTTCGGCAATAATCCGCCAGGATACGGCATCAATAATCAGATGGTGGCAGGCAAAAAATAACCGGGCGCTATCATCGGCGTAGCCGGTCAGATGAGCGGCCTGCCAGAGTGGCCCGTTGTGGTAATCGAACCCACTTTGCCACTGAGTGAGTTGTTGACGCAGTGCCTCTGGATCACACTGACGGACATCCGCGTGTTTTAACCGAGGCAGCGAAGCTGAAACCTCCGCAGAATAACACTGGCGATATCCCTGCTCCGTGGCAATAAAATAGGCGCGTAATATATCGTGTCGCTCAGCTAATGCGATCAGAGCGTGTTCAAGCTGTGCCGCTTGGAGATGGCCGGGGATCTGAACCATAAAGGCCTGATTCCAGTGATGTGGCTGCGCTAACTGCCAGTCAAAGAAGGTTTGCTGAATCGGCAATAACGCAAACTCCCCGTTTAATAATCCCTGCTCGGCAATGATTTCAGATTTGCTGGTGGAAGTGGTCTGCATAAGCAATTGAGCCAATTGTGCCACTGTCGGGGACTCAAAAAAGGTTTTCACCTGAAGCGAAAAACCAGCCTGACGCAGTTTAGATACTAACTGGATGCTGACAATCGAATCTCCACCAATGCGGAAGAAATTATCGTGGATACTCACCTGTTCCAATCCTAAAACCGCCTGCCAAATCTCACAAAGCTGGGTTTCTAAGGCATTACGGGGAGCAGCATAATTCTCTATGTCACCGAAAACCGGTTCTGATAAGGCTCTGCGATCCACTTTGCCGTTCAGCGTCAGGGGAATAGCCTCGATAAAAGTGAAGCTGGCGGGCAACATATAGTCCGGCAGATGTGCTGATAAATGTGCAAGCAGAGCTTCATCGGCTAAAAAACCGTCAATCACCAGATAAGCGCTCAGTAAGGTATTGCCCTGATACTCGCAATCGATAACAACCGCCTGTTTAATCTGTGGATGTGCCACCAAGGTACTTTCAATTTCGCCTAGCTCAATACGGTAGCCGCGAATTTTGACCTGAAAATCATTGCGTCCCAGATATTCCAATTCACCATCGGGTAACCAGCGCGCTAAATCACCGGTTTTATACAGACTTGTGTAACCTAACTTTTTGTGCTTATCGGTGGCAAACGGGTTTTCAATAAAACGTTCAGCGGTTAATTCCGGTCGGTTTAAATAGCCCCGTGCCAGCCCTGCGCCGCCAATGTAAAGTTCGCCGGGGGCACCTATCGGTGCCAGTTGTCCGGCAGAATTCAGTATATAGGCAGACATGTCACTCAGAGGACGTCCAATGCAGGATACCGCGCTGGTATCGCCTTGCGTTAATTTTTTATAAGTCACATGGACAGTGGTTTCGGTGATCCCATACATATTGATGAGCACCGGTTTTAGATCGCCATAACGATCCCACCAGGGTGTTAACTGCACTGGATTTAATTTATCACCGCCAAAGATCACATAGCGAAGGTGAGGGAATTCTGCGCAGTTGTTGACGGCTTCGTCGATAAAGGCATAAAACGCCCCTGGAGTTTGATTCAGTACCGTCACCTGCTGCTCGGTACATAATTGGCTTAATTGATTGAAATCCTTAGTGCACTCAACCGTTGGGATAATTAAACGTCCGCCATAGAGCAAAGCGCCCCATAATTCCCACACACTAAAATCAAACGTATACGCATGGAAAAGTACCCAGACATCGTGTTGATCGAACTGGTAATCTTTTTGACTGGTGGTAAATAAACGATTGACGTTATGGTGGGTCTGCAAGACCCCTTTAGGTTTCCCGGTCGTGCCAGAGGTATAAATAACATAGGCTAAATCTATTGCTTGACCGGCTAACGCCAGATTGTCTGTTGAATAGTGTTCAGTCACACGACTGTCATCTGTGGCAATCAGGGTGGGCTGCGTCACGAGTGCCTGAGCATGAGCCTGCAATGTGGGAAAAAACTGTTGCTGAGTCACCACACAGGGTGATTGCGTATCGTCCAGCATAAACTGAACCCGCTCCGGCGGATAATCCGGTGATACTGGCACATAAGCCCCGCCGGCTTTGAGTACCGCCAGTATAGCGATAACCATTTCCGGGCTGCGATCCAAATAGAGTACGATCAATGTCTCCATAGGCATCGGTATATAATGCTGTTGTTGATAACGTTCACGGATCACACGCGCCAGTTGGTTTGCCCTTTCACTAAGTTGGCGATAGGTCAGGGTTTTGCCTTCAAACACCAGTGCAACATTATCCGGTGTCCTTGCCGTCTGCACTTCAAACAACTGTGACAGGGTCTTATCCTGCGGATATGGAGCATCGGTCTGATTCCAGCGGTACAATAAGGTATGACGTTCCTGTGCTGATAAAATATCAATGCTGGACAACGGTTGTTGTTGGTTTGCTACAAACGCCCTCAAAACTCGTTGGTAACTCTCCACGATGCGGGTAATGCTAGTGTCGTTAAATAGGCTCAGGGCGTAGTTTAGGCAACCGGTAATCGTTGTTTTGCCATCAGATAAAAACAGACTCAGGTCAAACTTAGCGGGGCTGTATAAGGGTTCATCCAGCGTCACCGGCTTGAATGGCAGTCGGTTAGCTGACGGATTTTCGCCGCCATTATGTTCACCGAAAGCCTGCACACTGAACATTACCTGAAATAGCGGATGACGGGCGGTATCCCGTTCAATGTTCAGCGCTTCAACCAACTGTTCAAACGGCATATCCTGATGGGCTTTGGCACCGCTAACCCGTTTGTGTACCTGTGCAATCAACGCGGTTACGCTGTCGGTATGTTGTAGCTGTGCCCTTAAGGCCAATGAGTTAACGAACATCCCTAGTAGTGGCAGTGTTTGCGCATGGTGGCGGTTATCTGTCGGGGTACCGATAACGATGTCATCCTGCCCGGATAATTTCGCCAGCGTGACATAAACAGCGCTGAGCAGCACGGTATACAGCGTGGTTTCCTGCGTTTTTGCCAGTGTCCGTAGCTGTTCAGATAGTCGGGTGTCCAGCTCAAAATTAATATCCCGTCCCTGATAATTGATCTGTGCCGGTCTGGGGTGATCGGTGGGGAGAGCCAGCGGTTCATAACCCGCCAGTGCCTGTCGCCAGTAAGCCAATTGTTGTTCGCGAACATCTCCCTGTAAATAATCCCGTTGCCAGACCGCGTAATCGCCGTAGGTAATCTCTAACTCAGGGAGCTGGCTGTCGCGGCCAGCTTGCTGCGTGTGGTAAACCGCCGCCAGTTCCGCCATAAAGATATCAATGGACCAGCCATCCATTGCAATATGGTGCCATAACAGTAATAAGTAATGGATGTCCTCAACCTGATAATGCCGCAGGCGCAGACTCGGCTCGGTGGTCAAATCAAAGGGGGTGGCTATCTCGGTGCGGACGTTAGCCAGCAAGCTATCCCTGTTGTCACAGGATTGAGACTGGAACACCAAGTCTGTTTCCAATACCTGCTGATAACTCTGGTCGTGATCATCACTACGATACACGGTTCTCAGCACCGCATGGCGTTCCGCTAATCGGTTAATGGTAGTTTCCAGTAAAGGCAGAGAAGCCTCCTGAGCCAACTGAACCAGATACGGAATATGGTAAACATCGGAACCCTGCTCATATTGCTCGATAAACAGCATCCGCTCCTGCGCAAACGATAAGGGATAACGCTTTTGTGTTCGATGTGGGATAACGATACAAATTTGAGCTTCTATCTGAGTCACTAAACCCGCAATGGTTTTCAGTTCAAACAATTGTGCCAATGAAATATCCGTAGACAAAGTACGATGAATGGCAGCAATCAGCTTAATCGCGGTCAGGGAGTTGCCGCCGACACGGAAGAAGTTATCTTCAATACCGACTTGCTCCAGCCCTAACACCGTCTGCCAAATAGTACAAAGTTGGGTTTCTAGGGCATTACGGGGCGCAACATAATTATCTCTGTTATCGAAAGCCGGTTCCGGTAAGGCTTTGCGATCCACTTTGCCGTTTTGCGTCAGAGGAATAGCGTCGATAAAGGTAAAGCTGGTGGGTAGCATATAGTCCGGCAGGCGCTCAGATAAGTGCGCCAACAGCATGCCTGTGGACATTGCATCCTCGGCAACCAAATAAGCTGCCAATCCTTTATAGTCACTATGCTCTCGGTCAACCACGATCGCCTG
The DNA here is from genome assembly GCF_963895965.1 of Xenorhabdus sp. PB30.3. Lineage (NCBI taxonomy): Bacteria > Pseudomonadati > Pseudomonadota > Gammaproteobacteria > Enterobacterales > Morganellaceae > Xenorhabdus > Xenorhabdus sp. PB30.3. Next base: position 31,718 of record NZ_CAWQMW010000144.1, read on the forward strand.
TCTGACCTGTGGATGGGAAGTAAGCACACCTTCAATTTCCCCCAGTTCAATGCGGAGACCACGGATTTTGACCTGAAAATCATTGCGTCCCAGATATTCGATGTTACCGTTTGATAAATAACGAGCCAGATCCCCAGTGCGATACATTTTTTTCTTGGGGTCCGGGCTAAACGGATCACGAATAAATTTTTCCGCTGTCAATTCCGGTTTGTTCAGATAACCTCGAGCGACACCTATACCTGAAATATACAGTTCTCCTGCCACGCCTATTGGTACCGGTTGAGTGTCATTATCGAGAATATAGAGCTGAATATTATCAATCGGCTTACCAATAGGGATCACGCTATTCTTGGTTAATTCGCCGGTTTTCCTCAAACTGCAATCCCATGCTGCCACATCAATGGCGGCTTCGGTCGGCCCATACAAGTTATGTAGTTCCACGTCAGCAAACTGTTCACGAAATTGCAATACCGTGTGGACAGGGAGTGCTTCCCCACTACAGAACACCCGTCTGACAAACTTTCCAACATTGGCGGATGCCTGTTGCAGAAACAACGATAGCATGGAAGGAACAAAATGAAGTGTGGTGATATTGTGCTGACAAATTAGCTGGTTCAAATAGAGAGGGTCTTTATGGCCCTCCGGTTTGGCTACCACCAAACAGGCGCCGTACATCAACGGCCAGAAAAACTCCCAGACGGAAACATCAAAACTAAATGGGGTTTTTTGTAATACTACATCATCGGCGGTTAGCGGATAGGCTTTCTGCATCCACACAAGACGATTAACCACACCACGGTGTTCATTCATCACCCCTTTTGGTTTTCCAGTCGAACCTGAAGTGTAAATCACATAGGCCAGATGGGATGATGTCAGAGCAATAGTGTCTGTTGATGGGGTGTTGTGGCTCAGGCACGACCATTTACCGATATCTGCGTTCAGGTCAACAACACAGGAGCTGGCATTGGTTGCATAGTCTGTCAGCAGAGTACGGACTTCATCTGAAATCTCGCGGTGACACAACAATGCACGGGGAGCAGCATCATACAGAATGTCATCAAGTCGTTCCTTTGGATAGTTAGGATCAAGCGGAACATAGGCTCCTCCTGCTTTTAATATAGCCAGTAGTGCCACGACCATTTCAGTACTACGCTCCATGCACACCCCGATCAGCGTATCAGGAGCAATCTGAAACGCCGTACGGAGATAATGCGCCAGTTGATTGGCATTTTGATTTACTTGCGTATAACTCAGTATCTGATCGGCAAATTTCAGGGCAATAGCATTAGGTGTTCTCTCGACCTGTTCCTCAAGCAACTGTGGCAGGGTTTTATCCTGCGGATAAGGGGCAGCGGTCTGGTTCCAGCCGTGCAGCAGCGTATGACGCTCTGCCTCACTGAGACAGGTGATGGTGGCATGAGGCTGTTCCGGATGACAGGCCACCGCATGCAGAATGCGTTCAAGCTGGTTCAGTAATCGTTGAGCCTGCTCATCAGTCAGCCAGTCTTCACCGTAATTAAATCTGATGATGAACTGGTTACCTTGCTCATAGGCGATCAACGACAACGGATAATCCACTTTTTCCACCACACGGCGAAATGTCAGTGTCTGTTCGATGCCGGTCTGGTTTCCGTCTGCTACCGGTGCCGGGTAGTTTTCAAACACCAGCAGGCTCTGAAATAACCGTTCTCCGTCAGATTGCAGGCCAGAGAGAGAGACGGCACTGTAGCTGTTGAGGTCAGCGATATCGTTTTGGATGTTTTGTAAAATGGTAGCTATGTTATCTGATTCTCCCCATTGCACAGCCAACGGCAATGTATTGATATACAGACCGACACTGGATTCGATCCCTGCAACGGGAATATCACGACCGGAGACAGTAGTGCCGACAATCGTCTGCTCATCGCCAGTGTAAATGTGCAACAGTTTATGCCAGGCAAATTGCAGGGCGACATTCAGCGTTATCCCTTGTGCCCGGCAGGTGTTTTTCAACTGCTCATATGCGTTACCCTGCACAGTGAGTTGCTGTTCTGCCGGTTTTTCCACTGTTTTTATCTGGGTTAAGTCAACCCGATGGCTTAGCAACGCCGATAAATCATTCGCACCCTGCCATTGTGCTTTGCGTTCAGACCAATAAAGGTCAGTATCGGCCTGATGATCCCGGTAATATTGCTGGGTCGCCAGATAAGCGTTATCCACGACGATTTCAGGCGTGTATCCTTGTGCGAGTGCGTTGTAGTAGTTATGAACAGTTTGCAATAAAATCGGGTAGCTCCAGCCATCAATAATGCTGTGATGCAGTGTGATAAGCACCGTAACCAGTTGCTGGTGTTGTTTAATCAGGGTAAAACGCGCTAATCCGGGCCGGCTTAAATCAAATGGCAAAGTGCGATCAGATTGCTGAAGAGTATCAATCGCCTCGTTCCACATTTCCTCGGGTAACTGACTGATATCTTTCGTATCAAAGTTTGCCGCTCCAATACTGGCATCGGTTGTGACGATTTGTAAGACGTCTTCAGTCCAGTTAAAGGCGGTTCTTAGAATAGGGAAACGCAGAGAAGCCAGCGTCCAGGCCTGTTGATAGGCCGCAACATCAATGGAGGTGTGATAATCCAATAGTAGTTGCACACGATAGGCATCATCCTGTGGCTGAGCCAGATGATGGTAAACAAATCCTTGTTGTAAGCTGGTGGCAGGGTACAGTGCTTCAATCTGATAGTGCTGCTGAAGCTGGCGCAGGTGTGTGACGGAAAGTCCCTTGATACCGTAGTCACTGGCGGTTTTGATCCCCCCCGCCTGCGCCTGTTTTTGTGCCACAGAGATAACGTCATGGAGTACCTGCCCGAATGCCCGGATAAACAGGGCTGTCTTAGGCTGAGGCAGGCGGGAATCAACATAAAACCGTAGTCTTCCGGTTTGAACGGCACCATTAATGCCCAGCAACAAATGACTGTCGTTTTCGCTGGCTATCATCGTTCCGCAATCATCGTCAGTGATTGACCAGTCCTGATGGCTGGCACTGGCTAATTGCCCCAGATAGTTGAAGCTCACCCCCGGCAAATTCCCCACCAGATAGCCCGCCTGCTGTAATGTGCCGTAACCCATGCCTTTGTTCGGCACAGTGCGCAGCATCTCTTTGGTATGAATGATAGTGTCGGCCATATCCGCCTGGTTTTCGAGACGAACTGGATAAAGCGTTGTAAACCAACCGACGGTTTCCGAGACATCGATGGTGTTATCAATCGATTCCCGCCCGTGGCCTTCCAGAACGATGTGATTGGCTGATTGGTCGAATGTTTCCTGTAAGGCTACGGTCAGCGCACTCAACAGCAAGTCATTAATTTCGGTGTGATAACCCTTATTCGCTTCATGCAGCAGAATATCGGTCATTTCCGCCGAAATGCCCAACTGATGGTGTGTGAGGTTGTCTAATGCAGGTTTGTTGTGATGGCCTGCCAGCACCTGTTGCCAGTAAGGCACTTCATGTTGATGCTGTCGGGCATATTCCTGAACAGCGGCTACCCATTGGCGATAACTGCTGGTTTTTGCCGGTAAGGTCATTCCCTGCAAGAGCAAACGCATATCTTCGGCAATAATCCGCCAGGACACCGCATCAATAATCAGATGATGGCAGGCAAAAAATAACCGGGCGCTATCATCGGCGTAGCCGGTCAGATGAGCGGCCTGCCAGAGTGGCCCGTTGTGGTAATCAAACCCACTTTGCCACTGAGTGAGTTGTTGACGCAGTGCCTCCGGCTCACACTGACGGACATCCGCGAGTTTTAACCGTGGTAGTGAAGCTGAAACCTGCGCAGAATAACACTGACGATATCCCTGCTCCGTGGCAATAAAATAGGCGCGTAATATATCGTGTCGCTCAGCTAATGCGATCAGAGCGTGTTCAAGCTGTGCCGCTTGGAGATGGCCGGGGATCTGTACCATAAAGGCCTGATTCCAGTGATGTGGATGCGCTAACTGCCAGTCAAAGAAGGTTTGCTGAATCGGCAATAACGCAAACTCCCCATTTAATAATCCCTGCTCGGCAATGATTTCAGATTTGCTGGTGGAAGTGGTCTGCATTAGCAATTGAGCCAATTGTGCCACTGTCGGGGACTCAAAAAAGGTTTTCACCTGAAGCGAAAAACCGGCCTGACGCAGTTTAGATACTAACTGGATGCTGACAATCGAATCTCCACCAATGCGGAAGAAGTTATCGTGGATACTCACCTGTTCCAATCCTAAAACCGCCTGCCAAATCTCACAAAGCTGGGTTTCTAAGGCATTACGGGGCGCAGCATAATTCTCTATGTCACCGAAAACCGGTTCTGATAAGGCTCTGCGATCCACTTTGCCGTTCAGCGTCAGGGGAATAGCCTCGATAAAAGTGAAGCTGGCGGGCAACATATAGTCCGGCAGGCGATCAGATAAGTGCGTCAGTAACATCTCATCGGATATAGCATCTTCGGCAACCAGATAGGCGACCAAAACTTTATGACTCTGATGTTCACGATCAATCACCACGGCCTGTTTGATCTGGGGATGCGCCGTCAGGGCACTTTCAATTTCCCCCAGTTCAATCCGGAAGCCACGGATTTTGACCTGAAAATCATTGCGCCCCAGATAGTCGATATTGCCGTCCGGTAAGTAGCGCCCCAGATCCCCCGTTTTATACATTCTTGCCCCCAGCACCGGGGAAAACGGATCGGTGAGGAAACGTTCGGCGGTCATTTCGGGCTGGTTCAGATAACCTCGCGCCACGCCATCGCCACCGATATAAATTTCCCCCAGAGCGCCCATTGGTACAGGCTGTTGATCGGCGTCAAGCAGGTAAATCCGGGTATTAGCGATAGGGCGGCCGATCGGGATAGACTGAGTGACATCAACCGGAGCCGTGATCTCATAGGTTATTGCAAACGTAGTCGATTCAGTGGGGCCATAGCCGTTAAGCAGGTGAACAGGCGGATGGTCTGCCGACAGCACCTGTTTTATCTTCTGCGGATTAAGGACATCCCCCCCGACCAACAGGTAGCGGAGCTGCCCAAACACCGGTTGCAACGTATCAAGATATTCATTAAACAACCCGACGGTTAAGCATAACGCGGTCACTTTCCCCTTGCGCAGCGCCTCACGGAAACTGGTGGGTTCGAGTAATACCGCCTGAGGCACGATATGCAGACAACTGCCATTCAGTAGGGCCGACCAGATTTCCCAGGTGGCAGCATCGAATGCAGGATTGGCACAATGGGCAACGCAGTCATCCGGGCCGATATCCGCAAAACCATTGTTGATAATCAGACGCAGGACATTGCGGTGTTCAACCATCACCCCTTTGGGTTGTCCGGTGGAGCCAGAAGTATAGATGACGTAGGCCAGATGACGAGAAGTCAGCCCCCGTGCCTGTGTCTTCGGATTGGTATCCGGCTGCGTACCAAAATCCAGCGTCGGGTTATCCAGCCACACTGTAGGGACTGAAGTCGTTAGTTTATCTGCCAGTGTGGTTTGCGTCAGTAAGACTACCGGTGCCGCATCTTCCAGCATATAGGTCAATCGTTCCACCGGATAAGCCGGATCGAGTGACAGATAAGCCCCGCCCGCCTTAAGAATGGCCAGTATCCCGACCACCATATCCGGGCTGCGCTCAAGGCAAATGGCAACCCGATCATCCGGCCTGACGCCTAGTGCAATCAGATGATGGGCCAGCTGGTTGGCTCGCCGATTGAGTTCACCATAACTGATGCTTTGGTCTTCAAAGATGATCGCAGTCACATCCGGGCGTTGAACTGCCTGCGCTTCAAACAACTGTGGTAGGGTTTTATCCTGCGGATAAGGAGCATTGGTCTGATTCCAGATATTTAATAAGGTATCGCGTTCCTGCTCTAATAAGATAGGTAATTCACTGACTAAAATAGCAGGCTTATCAATAATAACCGTTAGCAGGTTATTTAACCGTTCAAGGATATTATTGATATCTGAATCACTAAAATAAGCGTGTAAATATTGGACAGTGATTTTTAGTTCCTGATCATAGCCATGATCTTTCAGTCGAAATACGATGGGATTAATATTTAAAATATCTACATGAAAATGCTGAATTTGGTTAGTTGCAGTAGCTGATGCTGAAAAACGGTCATATAAAATAAGGATATTGGGTAAAGAAAAACCATACTGTTTCGCAAGACGGGTGAAATGTGAACTGGGGAACTTCCCGTGGCGATGACTACTTTTAAGTGCTGATTCGATCTTCTTAACTTGTTCAACAATAAGAGAATCTTGTGAAATAAGGCAATGTATCGGATACATATTTGCCTGCATCCCGACAATATATTTCTCAGATTTTGTTGTTCTTCCGTGTGTTGTTGTATTGAAAACCAGCTCTTGTTGCCCTGTTAATTTAGCCATGATAATAGAGATAAGGCTATAAAAAACGCCAGATATGCTTATGTTATTTTCATGACAAAAAGCGCGTAATTCATTTTTAACTGAGAGGGGAAATGTTAGTGTTTTATGATCAGTGCCTGTTTTCTGGTAATAAGGTTTTAATTGGTATATTTCATTTTTCTTTAAAAAATCCAGCCAATAATTTTTGTCAGATTCATAATTAAAATTACTCAAATACTCTCTTGTTTTTTTTACTGTCGTAAGATATTTCGGAATTTCAGATAACCACGTTGTAGATGTTCCATTCTTAAGGCATCTATACAACTTATAAACATATTCGTGAAATCGGTATAATCCGACACCATCAATAAAAATATGGTGGAATATTGTGAAAAAGTAATTTTTTTCATTGTTCAGGCGGATTAATGTGAATTGGTAGGGTATTTCATTTAAGTAATCTATAGGGGTATTGGTTTGTTGCTTCATCCACTGAAGCGCGCTATTTTCAGGATCAGGCAGCCTTGAAACATCGTATTCATTGATTAACACAGGCGTGCTTTGTTCCTGAATGTATTGAACCGCTTCATTGTCAATATTAATAAATATACGTAAACGTAAAGTATCGATATGCTGATATAGCAAATTCCATGTTTTTTGTAACAGGGTGATATCAACATTTTCCTCTATTAATGTATACCAATTTAGGGTATGTATCGCGCTATTTTCATAAAGAATTTGTTCGTAAAACACATTTTCCTGAGCAGGATGGAGGGGATAGAAATCTGGACTAACATGATCTGCCGCTTTTCTCATCATTAATTATATGAGTGTATTCCGATTACAAGTTAATCATAGTTGATAGTACAAAATGAATAAGGCTGGTGATTTTACTAGCCTTAACCTCCACGTTAGAACGCAGCATAATTTCTCATGATGCCCTTACAAATAATCTTGCAACCTTTCAACACTCATCCTCATGAAAGATAGTTATTGTTTAATTGTTAGTTTTTGTCTTCAAAAAACTATACTCACTTAACTTGAAGATGCAGGTTTTAAAATATTAAATTTATCAGTTAGTTATTCTGGCGGTCAGTGCTTTCGCTTTTTCTGGCAAGGTAATATGCAAAAAACGGCGAGTGTTTCACGAATCGTTTTTGCATCCGGGAAATAGACATAGTTTCGTACCTGTTCATTGGCATACTTCCATAATCGTTCTATGGGATTGATATTCGGGCTGTAAGGCGGCAAATAATGCAATTCAATGTTGAAAACTCTAGCGATATCTTTTTCTTATAGCTGAAACTCTGACGATGAAGCCATTTTGTCATGCCAGCCACAGTGCCAACGTGACCAGACATAAGCCACAAAACCACCTTATTTGGCGATTTTGACTCATAGCAACTTAACGTCGTTATACCGGTTTTTCAATGGATATTGAAGCTTGGGCTGCAAATGACTTCCGACAAAATGTATACACGCAGTCCGCGAATTGTTCTGAAATATACTCATACTTGATTATTGGATATGTAACTAGTTGTTATAGGAGGTTTTAGCCTGTGGTGAGGGAAGCGACACAAAAGGTAATACGTTTGCTTCTGGCACAAAGCCGCCTGTCTGGTTAGATCTCACTCATCATCAATAGTGTCAGATTAAGTCTTATTTGGTAATCACATTGGTACAACTAACTCTCTTTTGTCGGTCATGCGGTTATTCCAAATCCGAAGAGATGCATGACAAAGTGGTCGGTACGTTCATTGAGCGTGAATACTCTATTTCATAAGAGATCTAACTATTGGGAGCATGACCCGGCTCTACCGCAAAGAAGATGTTTGCCAGTGTAGCCCCCTCTTCAACCATGACGGTGTGACGAAAAAAACAAATGGGATTTATATTCAATTAGATTAAAAAATCTTCCCGAATAGAACATTAGAGACACCGTAGTCCGATAAGTTTCCTATTGAAACCAAATCACAACTACGTGTCTCTGAGTTAGCTATTCTTAAACAATCCGAAGGTTGTTCCTACTTCGTAATTGCCTTAACTTGCAATCGATATGTAATCAATGATGCAAGTTCAGCCAGCGGCTTATCACTTAACAACAATTCCAGCGGAATATCCAAACGTAATTGATTATTGATTTTTTGTACCAACATTAAACCATTCAATGAATCAATACCGTTGTTAGTCAAAGGCAGATCGGGATGGAATACTTCTGTTGACGTCCCAACAATCTCACCACAAAAGGTTTGTAGCAAGCTAACAACATCGTCCAGATCACTCACTGCAAGCGACGCTTCTATGGGTAAAGTCTGAACCACATTTTCTTGCTGAACATCACGCAATAGCGGTAGGTGACGCATCTGGCTGGACAGTAAATTTGACCAATTCGTCAAGAATGGCACCAGTTGCGGCTCAATCCGAGCAAACAAGCGCTCTAAAACAGCTAATCCCTCCTCTGAGCCAAATGGCTGTAAGCCACTATTTTCCAATATTGGCAGCGTTCGACTATCCCGCAAAGCGATCCCCGCTTCCCATGGCCCCCAATTAAGGCTTAACGCAGGTAAACCTTGCTGACGCCGTAAACAGGCCAGACTATCCAACATAGCGTTAGCCGCTGCATAAGATGCCATACCCGGCAAAGCCAATAATGCCCCCAACGAGGAAAACATAACAAAATGCTCTAAAGGTGCATCAGCCAACGCCTGATGTAATGTCCAGGCACCTAATGCTTTAGTGGCAAATACTCTATCAAACGCCTCGGGGCTGAGTTCACGATATCCCTGATCTTCAACATGTGCAGCACAATGAATCACCCCACGCAGCGGCTGGCTGGCTTGTTGTCGATACTCAGCCAAACAAATGCGGGTCCTTTCCACATCACTGAGATCAACCGACAGATAATTAGCCTCTATCCCTTGTTGATGTAGCATTTCCAATAACTTTCGATCAGCCGCATCAAGGGCAAGACGACGCCCAATCAATAACAAATGTTGAGCACCATGTTGTACCATCCAGGGAATCAATTGACGCCCAATATCACCAAAAGCACCAGTCAGCAGATAGCAGCCATCTGGACGAAAACGCACTGGTGGTAGCGCGGGTATTTCAGGTAATGGCACAAGGCGTAGCACATAACGCTGGTCATGGCGCAGAGCTAATTGATCCTCGCCATCACCTATCAATAGCGCGTCCCACCATTTGGCTGGAGCCGTGATACTGTCAATATCCAGTAACCCCCCCCATAATGCGGTTGCTTCTTGTTGACCAATAACGCGCATCATTCCCCATAATGCAGCGGCAAATGGATCGGGCTGATCCTGCTCGGTAATTTGATGAGCACATTGAGTCACTATCCACAAACGTGGTTTTATCGACCGCTCGGCCAGCGCTGCACACAAATGTATCAACGAATGATAAGCCATCTGCGGAGCCTGCAACGGCCAGAGGATTAGGATCCTTTCGGTTTCAACAGGAAGAGTATCAACTAATTCTTGAGTTTTCTGATAACTGTCAGGCAGACCAGAATATAACGAGGCACATCCACCACGGCGTTGCAACTCATCAACTAACTCTTCTGCCAGAGCGTTTTCACCCCCAAGGATAGCCCATTGCGTCACAGACTCTGTTGATGGCTGAGCTGGCAGTTTACGCCACTGTGGTTGGCCGACAACCAGATTGTGCAGTTTGGCAGACAAGCTGTTTTTTCTATTACCAACAAGCTGAACGCAAAAACCGCTGATCTGGCAAAGTAACATACCGCTATCAGTATAGACGTCAATATCACCAATCCATTGTTGTTGCGTCTGCTTAGTATTTCGGGCATGGGCATGAACCCGACCTGACAATTTACCATTGATACGCAAATGCTGAATACTGACCGGGATACGGAACTCGTTGGCAGGAATTGGCGCGTGAACATCAGCAGACTGAATCGCCAACAATGATTGGAAGATGCCATCCAAAGCCGCTGGGTGAAAATTCATTCCCTCCGGTGCAGGTGGTAATTCAATCTCACAGATTGTTTCTTCTTTACCAATAAGCGCATGGCGCAGAGTACAAAAAACACCACTATAACTGAAATGTAGATGTTGAAATGCCTGATACAACATCTCTTGGTTCCACATGCAAGGATAGCGATCATTTACCGCTAATGGAGGAATAGCACAAGCAGTAGCCCCCGGTACAACGATGTTCACCTGTGCACTGGCTGCAAGTTGGTAATGTACACTCTCATCCAGATTACGGGTAATGTGTACTTGCACTTCCATTCGCTGGCGATCTAGCTGTGTCTTTAACCTGAATTGTATGCCTGGCACTAGCAGTAAAGCCGATTGCAACACAATATTATCAAGCGCTAATCCAACGTCAGGAAAACAGATACGAGCCGCCGCCAACATTGTTTCAATATAGCCCGCAGCCGGAAACATTGCATTTCCCATGACAACATGATCGAGTAACCAAGGCACTTGTTCTACAGCTAACTCAGATTGCCAACTCTCGCTACCCGGCTGAGCTTCGCCCAATAATACACCGCTCAATATACGTAATCGGCGGCGACGGCTAATCTCTGGTTCATGCCAATAAGATTGCTGATGCCAGGAGTAAGTGGGTAGATCAATTGGGCAAGCGGTAGGCATCAGAGTCCGCCAGTCCGGTTCAACCCCAGCTTCAAACAGCTGTCCTAACAGTTGTGGCCAGTTCTGCCCTGAGCGACAGGCAAACACCTGCCCTCGATAAGGCTGGCTCCAATCCTTTAATCCTGCACTCAGTAGTGATTTAGGTGAAACTTCCAGAAAATGGTGGAAACCCGCTTTGAGCATGTTTTCTACCGCATCGTCAAAACGGAGTGACGAGACGACATTGTCAGCCCAATGCTCGGGACTCAACTTTCCATTAATCAACTCCCCGGTGACTGATGAAAACACTGGCAACAAAGGTTCTGCCGCGGGAACGGTTGCCGCATCCGCAGTCAACCCAGCCCTGATTGACTCTATATAATGGGAATGAGAAGCAATTCTATAATTAAGCCAACTACTGGCAATACGCTGCTGCTTTAAGCGCTCAGCAACCGCGGTTAATTCACTTATAGGCCCAGACAGTAAGCAACGATTGATGCTATTACGCCCTGCTATCACCACGGCAGGCTCGGCACCGGGGGCAGACAAATGAGGCAATATCTGATCAACTGTTGCCGCCACGATTAATAATCCGCCGCCTTTATTCAACACACGTTCCAGATAATGATAACGCTGATGTAACAGTGTCAGTGCCTGCGTCAGATCATAAATTCCCGCCAGATAACAAGCCGCCATTTCACCGGAACTATGACCAAGTAACGCCGCTGGTTTGAACCCCCACTTCTGCAACTGCGCAGCCATTGAAATTTGTACAGCAAACTGCATTGGCGGCTCTATCAGTTCATCGGCAGAGATCAATGCCGCATATAAGGAAGGTGCAGAAAATCCCGTCCAAATTGCCTCACAACGTTCGAATTGTGCTGTAAATTCGGGAAATTGCTGAAACCAAGCGATAGAATCTTGCCAATCTTCGCTGCCAATACCCGCAAATATCCAAGCCAGACGATCAACTTTTTTATTGTTATGCTCCGACGACACATTCAGATTAGTCAACCGCTGTCGCAACTGTTCTCGGTTACTGAATGCGATCCCCTTACGTAACAGAAAGCGGTGACGAGTCGTCGCCAAGCTATAGCACAAATCATCAAGGGCAATATCTGGCTGCTGTTGCAGCAAATCAGCAATGCTCTGAGCTTGTTGCTTCAGAGAAAACTCAGACTGCGCAGACAATGGCAGTATGAAAGCTTGCCCTTGCGTCGTTCGAAGTTGTACGGAAGATTCTGCATTATTACTTAACACCACATGGACATTCGTTCCGCCAAAACCAAAGGAATTCACCCCTGCTATTACTTTTCCTTCAGGCAATGGAGTTAACTGCTGTGGAACTTGCAATCCCAACTCAGTAAAACGAATGTGGCGGTTAGGTGGCTCGGCATGTAAATTGCCCGGTACCTGTCCTCGTTGTAAACACAATACCGCTTTAATTAATCCAGCAATGCCCGCCGCAGCTTCCGTATGACCAATTACGGATTTACACGCCCCAATCAACAATGGGCGGTCTGTCGGTTCGGGCCGACAGACCAGCCCCAGTGCTTCTGCTTCTATCGGATCACCCACCCCAGTCCCAGTACCATGAGCCTCAATATAATCAATCTCTTCCGGGGAAATCCCCGCCTGAGCACAGGCCATCCGAATCACTCGTTGTTGTGCGGTGCTACTTGGCTGAGTAATCGTGGGAGTGCGGCCATCTTGATTGGCAGCTGAACCGTGGATCACCGCCAAAACGGGATCGCCATCCTGTAAAGCCGCATTCAAAGGTTTCAGCAAAACAGCACCGACGCCTTCACTACGCACATAACCATCAGCGTTAGCTGAAAAGCTATGACAGCGGTTGGTTAATGATAGAAAACCAGTACGGCTTTCTACTATCGAAAAATCAGGCATCAACATTAACTGGCTGCCACCCGCTAGCGCCAGTTGTGATTCTCCGCGCCGCAAACTTTCACAAGCCAAATGGACCGCTAACAGGGACGATGAACAGGCGCTATCAATAGTCAAGGATGGTCCTTGAAAATCAAACGCATGGGATATCCGGTTTGATAACATGGTTCCCATTGCACCGGTTGAGGTATAACCGGTAGCCTGACGCAAATCAGTAAATTGCAGGTGCATATAATCATGAGTGAAAGCACCGATATAGACACCAACCGCCTGACCCGCCAACGATTTTGGCGCTATTCTCGCCCGTTCCAGCGTTTCCCATGTCACCTGCAACATCAAACGATGCTGTGGATCGATAAAAGGCGCTTCTGTATTACTGATATCAAACACCGCCGCATCGAAACCGGTAACATCAGTGATAAATCCGCCTTCTCGCGCCACCATTTTCCCCGGCAAATTGCGATCTCGGGAACTATAAGCCTGAGTTGACCAGCGTTCAGGAGGGACTGGGGTAATTGCGTCACTTGAACCACACAACAGCTGCCAGAATTCCTCTGGAGAGCTAACACCTCCCGGGAAACGGCAACTCATACCGATAATGGCAACCGGCATATTATCGCTTCTCATCATATTAATATCCATAATGGTATTCTTTGCTCCGATTAGTTGTTTGCCAGATCATCGTGTTTACTTATCAACACCAAGTCGTCGGACTGGGAATACATTTTGGCGGATGAGGTGGTAACCCCGGTGTCATCAATGACTGATAGCTGATGCCCGTATTGAGTAACTGATAACGCAAACCACTTGGGCAGGTGGTGGCTCCATCCATTGCCTGAGTGATATCAATTGTCACCCCAAAAGCGACATTAACCGGTTGCAATGTATTGTCAGCCGCAGTACGGATGATACGTAATGGCGCTCCACCACAAACTTGCAGATGGTTATTACCAACTTCACTCACCCGAATCACCATAAAGTTACAATATCCTCGATAATTCAGATCGGTGTCTGGCGGCTGGTTGGAGATAATCCAATATTGATCACTTTGCTTTTCAATGATTTTGGCATTAGATAACAGGCTGTAGCCGTTATCAGTGAATATCTGACGCAACTCTTTTGAGACTGTGCCACTATTTAATGAACTCATCAGCTCAAGCGCCGCACTGAATAAAGGTACACCTGTTAACTTATTGCCTGTTTCCTCAAACGGTAAAGCCACCGCGCCATTGGTCAGATTAGCGCCGGTCAATTTAGCTTCCGTAAAGATAGTGCCTTGAATTGAAGCAAAGGCCAGAGATGCCGGCTTAAGACCTTCGGTGGGTTCTAACATTGCCTTGCTGAAATCAGTATTCACCAGACTAGCATAGGACAAATTCGCACCAAACAATCGAGCCTGAGTGAAATTCATTGTCGCTAAGTTAGCATTCGACAAATTGACCTGTTCCAAATTGGCGTTATCGGCTCTGGCGTTACTGCCGTACCAATGAGCGCCAGACATATCAACTGCGTACAGATTAGCGCCAGTCAGGATAGCATTAGGCATAAATGTGTTGGCAAGAATTGCCGCATTACCGCCATTATCTTGCGCAACGTTTAATTGCCCATCCTGATAGTGAATAAATAACGGTTTACCATCATGTTCCACCAGCCAGTTCTGGCCCGGATGACGAACTAACACCTCTGCCTGACCATTAACCAATATCTTTCCCTGATACAACATTTGACGTAACCGTTCAGGCAGTTGCTGATTATCCAGTGTCTGAGCATCGGCTTTATCCAAATGTGTCACTGTGGATAAAGCACCAAATTGAGCACCAGTTAAATCAACATTCTCCAGACTCGCATTAGATAAATTCGCGCCAACTAAAGAGACATTCCCCAGAACAGTGGCGCCGGCCAGATTAGCACCGACCAGAACTGCGCCATTCAGTGACGTAAAATCCAGATTTGCCTTTTTCATCGATGCCATCAGGAATATGACTTGGTCCAGCTTCTGGCGGCTCAGATTAACGCCATCCATCTGCGCCTGAGTAAAATCTGTTTTAGCGGTAATCGTGGCATCAACCAAGTTCATCTTTGTCAGCACCGTCGCTAATAAGGTACTGTCGCTGAGGTTAAGCTGGCTATAACCGGTGGTTAACGATAATCGTGCGTTGGTCAGATTTGCGCCACTGAAATTAACATGATTGATATTCGCCCCGGTAAAATCCGTCCCCACTAACGTGGCTTGACTAAAATTCGAGGTTTGCAAAGTGGTATTCTGCAAATTCACCAACGTCATGATCGCCGCGGTAAAATTGCAGGAAGCCAGACTGGCTCCGCTGAGATCAACATTAACCAGATTCGCCTGAGATAAATCAGCATTCTCCATTATTACCGAAGGTAACAACGCTCCAGAGAAATCCGCACCGGGCGCTTTTAGACGATTCAATATCGGCTGACCACCGCTGCTCTTACAGCCACGGAAAATGGCGTTCGGTAGCTCAGCGTCAGGCATATTGGTATCACTACCGACGATACACTTTTCAAAAAGCGCATTTTTACCATGAATATGCGTTAGATCAGTCTTGCTTAAGTCACAACCATTAAAATTACAATCATCAACTTTGATATTAGTTAAATCAGCGTCAAGCAATGTCGAACCATGCAGGTCAGCATTGGACAAATCGACGGCCATCATCACCATTTCATTCAAATTCTCTTTAGCGAGATAAGCAAAACGCAGATCGGCTCCCATTGCCCCCCATTCTTTGAGGAATTCCAGGTCCTTTGTCACAATAGTACGAGTAAATTGGGCTGACAGAGGCGGACTGCCAGTGACTGTCTGCCAAATCAGCCCAGATTGTTGTGCCACCAAATAACTGTCACCACTGCTACTGATACGACGCAGGCGAAATCCAGATCCTCCAACCTCTTCCAACCGGATCTCAGCAACCGTACCAGTGCGCGGTTGATTAGCTTGAGGAGTATTGCCGCTCGCGGCCAGATATTGACCATTGCCAGCCTGTAACCAAAAGCTAGTCATGCCATAAGCATTAATCATTTGATTCATCGCCCCTGATTGCTTGGCTGACAGGAGAAGCGTACCATCGTCCTGAACAGTAATCAGTTGGCCAGAAGCCGCAGCAAATTGCCATTTGCCAGCAAAAGATCTAGATTCGCTCATGTCATTATCCTTGCAGCAATTGATTTACAGAAACCTTCCCAGCTCTCCCAGCCTGACCACCGCTGGCGCTAATCCCTCCAATACCATATTTTCCATCGGCTGCATGTGAACCGTCACCATTTACCCCACCGCGCCCGGCAATCCCCCCAGCACCTCCGGGTTGCCCGAACCCTCCACTCCCGCCATTAGAGGTGGCAGCTACCGGTTTTGGTAAGCTAGTCTGGATATATCTGACCCAAACATTACCTCCATTGCCGCCATTTCCCCCATTGCCGCCATTTCCCCCATTGCCACCGTTACCACCAACACCACCGAGTTTCCCTGACGATGATGAATTACCACGGCCACCATTGCCGCCATCACCCCCATTACCACCGTAACCCGCTATGCCACCATCACCACCGTTACCGCCATTATTGCTAATACGCACTACATCCTGTACGTCAAAACGGGTACAACGCAGGGCAAACCACCAGCCAGAACCTGATTGACCATCCTGGCCACTCTGACCATTTCCACCATTTCCACCATTGCTACCGGCAGTGGCTGGCTTACGACGAGCAGCATTCTGACCATCAACCCCCCGTAGACCATCAGCGCCATTGGCTCCATCGGCACCTTTCACGCCATTAGTACCCAAAATTTGAATATCTGCGACCATGACTCCTCCTTGCCGTTATTGTTTTTTGCCGTTGACATAAACTGAGCCTACGGTACCTGCTTTTCCGGCAATTCCTGAGCTCCCAGATATACCATTTTTACCTGAGCTACCACTGGAATAACCAGTACCGCCGCCGCCGCCGACACCACCAGAACCACCATTGCCACCAGAACCACCATTGCCAGCAATTGCCCTGGCCTTAAAGGATGCGCTCCCCCCTTCGTTGTAAGTAAAATAGATGTTACCGCCGTTACCGGCGTTACCACCATTACCGCTGGCACCACCATCGCCTCCACTACCGCCATTACCGCCGTTTCCAGCCCTACATTCGCTGGTAGAGCCACCGCCATTCCCTCCTCTCCCGCCACTACCACCGTTACCACCATTACCGCCATTACCACCATTACCGCCTTGTGTCAGCATATTCACAAAGCCTGTGATGGTACCGGTTTTAAAATTGACATCCGCTGCATCTCCTCCTTTCTCGCCGTCACTTCCTCTGGCGCCATCAGTACCATTGCCACCCGCAGTACCTGACGTAGCCTGTATTGCACAGGAGTTTTTATTATCTTTACCGGAGTTACCATTACTGCCGTCTTTCCCATTGGAGCCACTGTTTCCGCTCCCGCCATTGCCTCCGTTCCCTCCAATATTTTCAATGCTCGGGCCATCATTATCTGTACCTCCTAAGGTACTAACTATGATTACTTCGTTCGCCTGAACCGTGCCATTGGTGAGATAAATAACTTTACCGCCAGGTTGAATCGTTATCTTATTAAAACTTAAGTTAACAGGTTCTCCGTGACTATCTTTACTTCCAACAATCAATGGATTACTGGCAGTAACAACGATATCTTCACCACTGTATAACGCGACTTTCATCGGGAAACGTTTAGCGTTCAGAATATCTTCATAATCTTTGACCAAAGGAGAATAACCATAGATATAAGCGCGGAAAGCTTTACATATATCAGCATGATTACCGGTGACATTTGCCAACCGTTCAGCAGAATAGGGTTCAGGTAGCGGATGATGGGGTTCCATTCCGCCTGGTCCATACTCACTGTCAGGCACACCCCCCAGTTCCTTCAATTCTTGTATGGTTTGTACGGTAAAGAATGCGGGTGGCACAGTGGCTATTTTCGGATCGTTAGAAAATATCACCGGCCCGTCAAAGTCCGAAGTGTTCAATTGCTTCGGCTGCCGCTCGGTACTGGTCAAATGATAATGCTCACGCAATTCAGCCAAAGTTTCGTTAACCGTTTTCATTTTATTCATGGGAGTTCTCCTGAGTTTGGGTATAAGTTTGTACGTTTAGAATCACAGAGGCGTCACATATCAGTTGCCCACCTTGCTTAAGCACCAAAGTGTCAACCACCACCACTATCGGTCTTGAAGTCGGATTGCTAATGTTCAGAACCCCGTCATCAGCAATCTCCAGTTCAGCAATCGCAAAAACATCAACGGTTGCCGGAAAGGATATCGGCGCTTCAACAGGGGGGATACCAGAAAGGGTTAATAGCTCCGATGCTGACGATACTTCTGCCGTATAAGAAGGAGCCAGTGACAGTGGGTCGTCAGGCCGTAAAGAGCCTTGCGACGAAGATACAACAACGACTTTCTCCGTTACATCGATCTCTGGGATACCTAATAATTGCAAAACCGCTTTAAATCCTGAGTTATAAATTTTTAATGGCATAGTTCTCTCCGAGAAACTGTAAACAGAAATAATCTGCTGATTATCGCCATCCACGGTGCAAATAACTGGGTAACGGGTACTAACATCAGTAATGATGAAATAACCATTTTCATTGATAGTTTCGATCGTTGCCTTGTTACTAAGAGGGTGTTTGTTGTCAGCAAAAACTGCGCGGATTTTATCCATATCGTGTTGCTGGAATATCGGTAATTGATCGATACCCAGATCGAATATTGGTGTAGTTGGCTTCCACTGGCTGATCTGTGGTTGGGTACGTTGATTTTCACCCAGGAATTTGCCGTAATTCATCGCTACCAGAGTACGGAACGAATCTATCGCCAGATGTCCGGCAACAATATGCTGGCGTTTAGCTGGATCAGGCACTAAGGTCGAATCAGGGACAGTTACCAGGAAAGTACCGTCAGGATTATAGATATCAAGGATATAATCCGTTGGGTCCCGCCCTTCGTTACGGTATGACAAGACATAAATATATCCCTTCTCCTCAACCGCAACATCCAGATACGTAATCCCGGCTGGCTTATTCAGTGACATATAGGACAGATAATCCGCTACCGTAATCTGAGCAGGATTCGTTGCATTAAGGGTTAACAGCCAGGATCGAGCGCTGCTAAGATCATCAATTTGCCATTTGACACCTTGACCGATAGCGATAACCCGTACATTACTCAAATCGTTATATACAGATACCGTTTGTCCCTGAGCGGTCAGCGTGTAAGTCGCGGGTTTCTGCGGATCATATACCAACCAGCTCTGCCCTTGCTGTATCACGTCAACTGTTGTGCTGCCAACTGGGTCAATATTACCGTCTGCGGTCTGGTTATAACTTAGATAGATCCCATCATGTGCAAAGGTGTTAATAATCTGCTCGTCCAGTACTCCAGCATTCAGCAAACGTATAAAGTTTGGATCACTGTCACTGAACAGAAATGTCAGCCCCTGCTCACGAAATGCTTGTTGTAATGCCGGGGAAAACTTCTGAGCATCCAGTGTTGCCTGATAATCAGCGGTAGCAAGTTGAAACAGTGTTGCACCCGCAAAACTCGCGAATGGGTTCCCTTTAGTATCAAACGCCTGAATACGGGTATTGATTGTCTCCAATAATAGTATGCGGCCATCTGGCGTTACGGTCAGGGCAATTGGCCCATGAGTTAGCCCTTGCCGAACCCCTTCTCCAGAGACAATTTGTGCCGCTGGAGCCTGATCATCCGGATAGCCCTGATCACCCAGCGTCAGGATCTGCATCTTGCTATATTGCCAACTGACAGCAATGACATAGCCGCTCGGGTGAACCACCATTGCATCAAGATGTGGAATGGTGAAAGTCCCCCACGAAAGCGGATTATCCGTCAGACCAAAATTATGGCTGCCATCACGCAGGTCCACCCGACGTAAGTGATATTCACCAAACCGTGAATCAATAATAAAGTTATAAGGCGTGATGGTTTTTTCGTCTGGTCCTTCGCCAAAACTGTTATAACTGATCAGTGGTTGTACTTTGAAACCTACCGCAGATAATTTCAGACGTTTATTCAACGAGTCGTTGCCCAAAGTGGAAATGTTTTGCAACACGTACATCTGGCCGCTATTGGGTGGACTTAATGGATCTTCCAGTGGAATATCCTGCCCAGAAGCCTGATAACAATAACCAACCTGATAATCTGAATTCAGGATTGTCATATTGACCAGCTTGCAGATGTTATTACCTACATTGCTACAATTAGTTGAAGACTGGGTTTCCAACGGTACGCTGCCTTCAATCCACTGGTACTCTTTTTTACCGCTATCGTAAGACAACTGTTCCCAATATTCGTATTGAGTCACCTGAGTCAGCGGTACCAACATCTCTTTTATATTACCGCTGACGCGCATGATGCCTTCATTAGGGTCATCTGGCTGCGCATTCAGCAGATCACTGGTGTAGCTCCCCGCTAACCAGCCAGTGGCTGAATAGACATTAGCCTTGATTTTGAGTGTTCCACCCCAGCCAACCGAATTGAAATTAAAAGATAGTGGTGTATTGGAACCTGTCGCGGGTAATGGAATAGTCTGGGTATAGTAGGTGCCGTTGGTATATTCAACGGTTACCTGACACTGTACTGCCACCGGCGGCCAGATTGCAGTTTCCGGGCGGCCCGCTTCACCATGAGCAGGATCGGGATGCAGGGTAAAAGCCAAAGTCATCTGGCGCTTGATATCCACTTCCAGGGTAGCTGGTGTGGAAAGCAACTCCCCCGTCGTCACTGCAATCTGCGCAAAATCTAGCGCAATTGAAGCGAGCCGAAACGCCCAACCCACCACAGGAACCGCCTGAGCGGCTGCACTGGCTGCTATCTGGGCGGTAACATAAGTGGCTAATGCTTCCATCCCTTTTTTGGCCAAAATACCAATGGCAATACTGGCTAAACTGGTTAGCACTTTCTTGGTATTGAATAACGCTGCTCCGACAGCTGCCCCACCACCAATCAACGGGAAGGCAACAGCGGCTAATGCAGCAACACTATCCTTATCGGAAATAAAATTTTTATACCACTGAGTGTTAGTTACTGCGGCACCAGCCAACATCATCAGGGCCGGAATACCGTACTGGAACATGCCAGTTAAAATCACACCCGGCCAGATAATCGGGTCTTCCCAGCGGGAAGTTCCCAAACCACCAAACAAAAATTTAGCCGCCTGAGCTTCAGCTGGCCAAGGCAAGCCAAAGTTAGTGGGATCAGTGGGCATCGGAATCCCCATGATCGTATTGACATTAGCCAACACACCAAGGGCTTTTTGTGATGGCGTTTCAAATAATGCCGCCAGCTCTTGAGGGAAATAAAACGGCCAATTACCGTCAACCTTTGGATTATCGATCGGCTGTTCCATCTTAGTGTCTTTAAAGAACTGAATATAGACACCTAGCTGACGTAAGTATTTGTTCTTAAAATCAATGGAAAAATGACTTTGGCTGCTATCGTAACGGATGCTGTCGGCATACACATCCATACCGTGATTAGGAGTACGATTAGTGGCAGTCCAAATTTGGTTGGTGCCCCGCTTAATCGTCAATGCTGCTGCCTGATCTTTGAATTCAGCGACGTCCAGAGACGCACTTTGGCTGACACTCCAATTATGATTTTGCAGACGACCATCATTATGAGAAGTTTTCAGCGCATTAGATGCTGGCGAGCCAGAATAATTCTCCGTTTCATCCGATAGGTTATATTGCATCACCGGATCACCTTCGGCGAAAATCACCTGTCCGTCTTGACCTACCCAGTCAAATTCGTAAAACATTGCACTGCCATCAGGGGCAACCAATTGGCCATAAGTGGCAAAACCGCCTGTCTCTGTCGCAGGTCCCTGACTCGATATTGATATAGCCAGTTCATAAACTCGGTTATATTGCAGTGGGTCTATTGCCTGTGGTGGGGCAATATGTGCATGAGTGACAATTGATGCTGCATAAGCCTGACTGTTAGACAATTCCGGATGGGAAAATACAATAGAGCAAGCAATATCCCACGGTGTTTTAATTTCATTAGTCGCAACCCACAAATCGGCGTAATGAATAGAATTTCGCGCTACATGTTGGCTATTAACACCGAGAGCACTAAGTTTACCCGGCAAAGCCATCTCTATATTATTTACTGCCAGTTTTTCTCTGTTACGTTTGGCATAACGATGTAAATGAGCATTGGGAATATGATAAGAAAGATGATAAAGAACCGGTAATGAAGAACGATAAGGCCCGGATTTATCACCAACCACTTTAATTAGCGTAACGTGATGAGGTAAAAAATAGTGTTCAGGTATCTCCGCGAAATGGCTGATATTGTGTGAACCGTAACGCAGAACCATATCTATTGCAGGATTTTCTCCAGCTGCTCTGGCTAAACTTGACTCATCATGTTCTTGCAACGGTATATTATATTCACCAACCCAAAGATTTAATTGACTGGATTGGGTACGTAAATGGTTTTGAGCTAGGTCAAAATGTAGAATATGCGTTTTCATTTGTATTTCATCTCTCTAAATGACTATTTTCGTTATTACAATAAACACTCAATAACCGTATAAATAATTCGGCAAAAAATCCCGAAAAAACAATCCCCATGAGAATGAATACATCCTCCTATAGACATATTTTTTAAAATGATAAGCACCTGAAACTAAGTAGAAAAAGATTTATCTACTTTACAAAAATCAATTGAATGTGACATTTAAGCTACGCAATTAATAACATTAATGCGACTTCACCCTTTTTTCATCAGTTAAAGACGACATTTATGTGACGTATAGCCAACTTTCAATTCTAGCCAATTAATGGTTTCAATTTTAAATCTTTATTATTCGACGTTATTAGTATGAATTAAATTAAGAATAAAAATAATCCTCTAAAATTATAAAACCTATCTTCAATAATAAAACAAACCTTTAAATAAACCCCTCAAATAAATTAAAAGGGTATTTAAATAAATCAATCTCATAAATTAAGAAGGTATTTAAATAAATTAGCCTCATAAATTAAGAGGGCGTTCAGAATTCTGTATCACGTTAATTTAGCGGTTACAACGTTATCACATTATCCAAACGCCCTTTAAAGGTCGTATATTCAATCTGTTGATTTGTGTTAAATGTAGTATTCACTTTCAATGAAAGTGCCGATGATTTTATTATGTATTTCCGGTGACTTAGACATGGCCAGATCAATAATTTGTTTTTTGATACCCGCTTGGCACGCGCGGTAGGCATATTCAAGTTGACAGGTTCGGTTACAAGAGAAACAGCGATAGCGTTGGTGACCGACTCCCCCTTTACCCCATTAGATTTATCAGGCTCCAACAGAAGAAATGGCTTTGCAGGCTTTTTCTGAACAATGGGTTTACAGTGTCTGGTGAGCCACGCGTAGCAACCAATCTTCCACGATAGTAGCAGCCTCAGATACTGGATAGTGATTGCTTTTGAGAACATGATAAGCCATCCCCTTTAGAGAAGGTTCGGCAACAATCTGCAGTACCCCTAGTCTTAGCTCTTCTTCTATTAATAATAAACTTAACAGTGCCACACCCTGACCTGCGATAGCTGCTTGTATAGCATGACTTTCCTCGTAATACCGAATACCGGTGGATAAATCAGATGGTTTAAGCCCGGTGGCTTGAGCCCAGGCAATCCATGTTAGCTCTATTGGTAAAGAATGATGCCAATCGAAGTGAATTAAAGGCCATTGTGAAATATCTTGATTTATCGTCTCAAGAAGTGCTGGATTAGCGACAGGTGCAAAATGATCCTCAAGAAGCAATGTACCGACTACACCAACATGCTGACCAAGACCATACCTAATCGCCAAATCTACTGTACTGGCATTGAGATCTACAGGCGTGTTGGATGTATGAATATGTAGATCAATGTCAGGATGTGCACTCTGAAACAATGATAGTCGAGGTATTAGCCATTTAGTGGCAAATGCAGGTGTCGTCGATAACATGACTGATTGCCGACGAGGTTTTTGTATATGCTTAATCGCTGTGGAGATGGTTTCAAAACCACTATTCACCGCAGTAAATAGTGTCAGTCCATTTGGTGTTAATTCAACCGCTCGCACTTTGCGCAGGAATAAGGGACATTCGAGATATTCTTCCAAGACCCGGATTCGGTGGCTGATCGCCGTCGCAGTGACAGATAATTCCTCAGCCGCCTTCTTGAAACTACGTAAACGCGCTGCAGCCTCAAAGGCACGAAGTGATGTTAAAGAAGGAAGTCGCATAGTCATATATGGGTGATATTATATCATCTATTGGTTGAAGATATATCGTTTGTCAGTCAATACGATTGAGTAGAAGCTAGTGATACTTGAATAAATATCATTTGTAAAGGCTTGAACTCACATGACCACACTATTACACATTGATGCAAGTGCACGCTACGGATGTTCTGACAAAACTTCTCACGGATCGCATACTCGTCGCTTGACCGCTCGTTTCGTACAACAATGGTTGAGCTTACATCCCGAAACTAAAGTGCTTTACCGAGATGTGGGTCAGGAAGCACCACCGCCAGTCACCGGTAAATGGATACATGCAGCTTTCACTCCCGAACATGCCCGTGAGGAGTGGATGAAAGAAGAGCTTCGAATGAGTGATGTATTGATCAACGAGGTATTACGTGCTGATCTCATTGTAGCTGGCATTCCGATGTATAACTTTGGACCTCCCGCACAATTCAAGGCATATATTGACAATATTGTGCGAGTAGGACGCACATTCGGATTTGATCGAAACCGAAGTGGCGAACCTTATTGGCCACTGTTAGCAAATTCAGGAAAACGCCTGGTGATTCTCTCCTCACGTGGTGATTATGGGTATCAGCAGGACGGCCGCCTCGCTAATCATAATCACGTAGAAGCATCAGTACGTACTGCTTTTGCATACATTGGAGTGACTGATGTTCATGAAGCGGCCATTGAGTATGACGAGTTTGCAGATCATAGACTGACCGATTCTATCAAACTGGCAGAAAATACTGTAGATAACCTTGTTTCGATGTTAGGAAATTGTGTTTAACTCCAATTTAAATTTTTTATTATTCAAATATCCATCTCAAGGGATTAGTATCCATATCCCAGTTTTCGCACAGTGAAATATCTAGTCCGGCGATGCTTTAGGTATGCAGAGCATCGCCGTTATTCAGATGTAATGGAGGTTCGGTTACGGCTTACATTCGTGTTCCGTTTTAGTCTTAAACCCGAGGTCCGGGTTTAAATCCATAAGGTTTAGCCTGAAAAACGACTAAAATACTCAGTATTACCAAAGCAAACATAGTGATTGCAAATGATGAAGGTCCTATCTGTTGAAGTAACCCTCCTCCGATTAACCCTCCACTAGCAACAGCAAGATTAAAAACTGTCACTAACATCGATTGGGCAACATCTGCATCATCACCAGCAGCATCAGCGATTGCTGTCTGTAACAATGTTGGAGCACCACCAAAAGTTATGCCCCAAAGCGTAATACCTAAAAGAACTATCCAGACGTGAGTATTTCCTGCAATAAGCAAAATAGCGGCACAAGCGAAGCCAGTCAGACTAAACATTGTCAGTAAGCGTAATGCTTGATCTATCCAAACACCGGTGATCAGAATCCCAAAAGTTGATGAAATACCAAACAATAGCAGAACCATGTCTACATAATTTCCGAGACCAACTGACCCCAGATAGGGAGAAATAAAAGTATAAAGAATATTGTGCGCCAATATCCACAAAAAGATAACCCACAATACCGAACGAATACCGGGAAGCAGGAATATTTTCCTCACCGACTGGCGATTGGTGGATTTTTGTCCTGAAAAATTCGGAAGTGTTGTACTCACCCAACCTATTAATATTAACGCGAGGGCTGACATAACCCAAAACACGCCGCGCCAATCAAATAGGCTTCCTAACCATGTCCCCAAAGGTACTCCGAAACAGAGAGCAATAGGTTGACCCACTCCTACGATAGCCAGTGCTCTACCCTGGAGATGCACTGGCACCATATGTCTAGCATATCCCGCAAGCACTCCCCAAATAATCCCAGCCGACATCCCGGCAATTAAACGTGACACCAATATAACCGCATAGCTGGAAGATAGCGCTGTGAGAGAGTTAAATACAAGTAACCCACCAATTGCCAACAAAAATAGAGGCCTTCTCGACCAACTACGAGTGGCAGCAACAATAGGTATCGCAGCAATTACTGACCCCAACGCATATACGGAAATCAGCTGTCCGGCAAGGGACTCAGAAATATTAAGGTCATGGCTGATTTGTGATAACAAGCCTGCAGGCATTGTTTCAGTCATAATTGTGATAAAACCTGCTAAGGTGAAAGCTAGAAGCTTGAATATCGGAACCCTTTCGACATTACCCAAAGTTTCTGCTGTTACATGATAGCCAAGTGAATTTTTCATTATTTCCTCTTATCAGACTCTTTTATAATTACTTGTATGTCTTACGTAGAGTAATAATTACTTGGCAAAATAAGTTGCGATCATATCTTTATGACCATAGCCCACTTTTTGTGCTCGTTTGAAGCGCTCTAGCCCGGCTTCAACGCCATCAACTTTCACACCAGCCCGTTTAGAGGCATCGACAACTAATTCAGCATCCTTTATCGCATTATCTAAAGAGAAGCTAGTATCATAATTTCCTGACATTATTGCAGCAGATTTAAGCTGGAAATACATGTTATCCATAGGACCACCTTTGACCACATCGATAACAAGTGATGGACTTATTCCCATAGCTTCAGCAATAGATAAACTTTCCGCTATCCCATGTGTTAAGGCAAAAACCCAGCTGTTTAAAGCAAGTTTGAGCTTACTGCTCACACCACTTTGCTCTGAAACCCAAACCGTACGTTGACCAATAGCATCAAACACTGGCTGAACAAGATCACGATCATGCAGTGGCCCAGAAGCAATAATAATTAACTTACCTTGTTCTGCTGGACCTTTCGTACCCTGAACTGGTGCATCAAAATACTTAAGACCATTTTCAGCAGCGAAGGCTTCAAGTTGTTCATTAGCTGTAATACCAACTGTGCTGGCCTGAATCCAGATGGTGTCTTTAGATAAACCCGGCAATGCAAAATTCATAGACTCTAATACGGCATTTCCATCTTTAAGCATAGTTAATATGATATCTGCATCATCAACTGCATCTTGTACCTGTTCATATACTGATATTCCAAATTCTGCTAAGGCTGTTGCTTTCTCATAAGTACGGTTCCATACACTGACGTTGAAGCCATTCTTTTGTAAATTCAAAGCAATAGCAGCCCCCATAATACCCACACCAAGTACCGCAATGTTTTTAGCGCATTTTTGTACTACTTGAGACATAAATTTATCCTTCTGTATATGAGATATTAATTTAACTTGCTTAAATTCGATGAATTATTAAACAATATGATTGAAAATTTAAAACAAGCACTCATTCTTGAACGTTCATTCCAAAATTTTGCAAATTTTTTTGTTTCACAAAATAGCTATTTCTCGATTACGCTCATTGCAACCTCAACAATATCAGTGAGCCTCTCAGATTGCTCCGTTCGAGAAGCGCCTTTGCTGACAACTCTAATTCCTTGAATTATACTGACAATAAATCGAGCCAAAGCGATGGGTTTTTTAGTTGGATCTATTTCGCCCATCGCTTGACCACGAAGTATCAGTGTACTCAGTGCACGTTCCATCCTACTCAAATTCATAGCGACTAGGTCAGCAATACAATTATCATGGCGGGCCATTTCCAAAGAAGCATTTGCCACCATACACCCTAAGTTTTCAGTATCATTTAGCTCTTCCAAGACTATCTTCATGAGTAATTGTTGAATCAAATCTTTTACTGAACCCTCCTTAGCAAGAAGTTCAACATTACTAGACGTCATTTCATAATAATGCCGCAGGGAAAATTCATAGAGTCCGTGCTTACTACCAAAAGCATTGTACAAACTTCCTCGACCTAGCCCCGTGCCTTCAACGAGATCTTGAATACTTGTCCCCGCATATCCTTTTAGCCAAAAAACGTGCATTGCGGCTTTAGCTATTACATCAAGATCGAATTCTTTTGGTCTCATCAGATATAAAATTTCCTTTCTGGAACGATTGGTAAAAAACTGTATCATCAATCCAATTAAATGGTCAATACTCTTATTAAATTTAAAACAATGGCACAGGAAGAAAGAAAAATTTAGAGGGGATACAGGAATAATTAAACAGAAATAGTAATGTTGGCACAATATTGAATATCATCTAAAAGTATTATCTTAGAAATATAGCCAAAATTAACTGTTAGTTGCAGATAACAGTTTTTCTGATACTGTAAATAAGAAAGAAACAGCGGGATGAGGCATATGTTATCAAATCATTGCACTCCTCGACATGGTGTTTTTAACAGAATAGGTTTACTTTATACGCTCCTTTCAGCCAGCGCCATAACAGGTATTTTACTTAGTACATCTGTAAATCCATCATGGATTTGGCTCCATTACCTAACTAAACCTACAGCTACAGCATTGTTAGTGTTTTGGATTCTGTTAATCCGCACACCTGTCTCAATACGTTACCGAAACGCTATTGCTTTCGGGCTTACATTTGCCGCAGCTGGTGACTTTTTTTTAATGTTACCGCAAGACTATTTTTTGGCTGGCCTATTTTGTTTTCTACTCACTCATTGCGCTTACATTTATGCTCTATGTTGCGACAGTATTTCTATTTCTGATATTAAAAATCACTCTTCTCATTCAAAATTTATAATTATTCGTACGGTTTTCATTATATTGGTGATCTTTATCATATTTATAATAATCGCATTATTAATATTTATCGGCCTGTTGAATAATCTGCCTAACGGTATGAGAGTTCCTGTTGCTATTTATGCTACGATTTTGGCTTTCATGGCTGGAGTGGCGGTTAATAGAGCTATTGTCTATCCCTTTAAAAATCCGATGCCCTCAGCACAAAATGCAGCGAATACAGCAGCGATTGGCGGCATCTTTTTTGCTATCAGTGATAGCCTGCTTGCTTATGGGCGTTTTTACTTTGAAACGCCATTAAGCCCCTTTTTAGTACTCAGCACTTATTATATCGCTCAATGGTGTTTTAGCCGCTCAGTGATAAGGCGAGATCAATGACAAAACTAATCAACACTCAATTTAATGCTCTGCGTCAGGCATGGGAACAAAATCGACCTGATGAGAAACAACGCCGGGATGATTTGATATGCCTCCGCAAAAATTTTAAAGCCAGCCTAAATGAAATGACGGAAGCAATTTCTTGTGATTTCGGCCATCGTTCTAGGCATGAGAGCATAATGGCAGAAGCAGTAATTGTGTTGAATGAAATTGATCTTTGTCTGCGCTCTCTTAAAAAGTGGGCTAAACCTCAAAGATACAAGGCTGGATGGCAATTATGGCCAGCAAAGGCTGAAATACGGCATGTACCACTTGGCGTTGTTGGTATCATGGCACCGTGGAACTATCCAGTGAATTTGACTCTCATACCATTAATAGCCGCGATTGCCGCAGGTAATCATGTTTTTATCAAGCCTTCAGAGCATACACCGCACACTAATGCCTATTTAGAAAAACTGCTCAGCAAAATTTTTCCTGAAAATCGCGTCAGTATTGCACAAGGCGGAGCAGATCTTGCAGCCGATTTTTCTGCCCTTCCCTTTGATCACCTGTTGTTCACGGGTTCTAAGGCGAATGGTAAAAAAGTCATGGCAGCTGCCGCACAAAACCTTACGCCTGTTACGCTTGAGCTTGGCGGAAAATCACCGGCACTGATTGCTCCCGATACTGATCTGAAAAAAGCGGCGGCCCGCATTATAACGGGCAAACTTTTCAATTCAGGACAAACCTGTATAGCTCCAGATTATATTTTATTGCCGGAAAACGTCATTGAGCCGTTTATCGCAGAGATTAAGGAACAAGTATCGAAACGCTATCCCCAACCAAATGACTTTCCAGACTATACTAGCATTATCAATGACAACCAGTATCAACGTCTTATCAAATTACTTGAAGATGCGATCACTCGCGGTCATCAGGCCATTCCACTTATACCTCTCACTGGTCAAGAACAAGCACTGAAGCAGCGTGTTTTCACACCTACGCTAGTTCTGAACCCAGACGATAGCAGCGCCATTATGCAAGAAGAAATTTTTGGTCCCCTGATACCAGTCAAAACCTATCGTTCTTATGATGAAGCAATCCACTATATTGCAAGTCATGAACGCCCATTAGCCTTTTATTGTTTTAGCCGAAATAACAAGTACATTGAAGCGGCTTTATCGCACATCGTCGCAGGTAGTATCTGCATCAATGACACGCTATATCAATTTGCATGTACAGGTTTACCCTTTGGTGGTGTAGGCCCGAGCGGTATGGGGCAATATCATGGTTATGAAGGATTTAAAACCTTTTCCAAGGCCATGCCTATTTTGCGCAAATACAATCCGTCACTGACAGATATGCTACATCCACCCTATGGCAAGTTTATAAATATGGTTATCCGCATTCTCACTCGATAAAAAACTCATTTAGAAACCGCTGTCTTGTCACAGGTTTGGTGCTAAACCCTCTTTTTCATAAAATTCAAATACTGTTCTGCGTTGACGAATGCAGATCAGAGAATATAGTTAATAAATAGAATAGGTTTGTGGTGGAAGATGACGTGCTCTCCACCAATATTATTCAGAGATTTTTTCGTAATGACTCAGGGCGCGTATTGAGTATTCTTCGCTGTAGTTTTTCCTTCCGTGATTTTCCTTCCGTGGTTTGGCGAGGTACGAACAAAGGATCAAGCGTTTTGTTGGCGAGTTCAGCAACGACTTGATTTTCTTTGTGTGGACTGAAGTCAGCGCTCTCTTTCAGAACAAAGATTGGGGTTTTAGTGTGTTGCTTAACGCCCTTTTTCAAGGGCAGTCGAGGTAAATATGCAAATCTCTCGAAGAAAGTTGCTGTTAGGAATTGGTGCTGCTGGTGTCTTGGCTAGCGGAGCCTCAGCTTTAGTTCCAATGGTTCGTCGGGACGGTAAATTTATCGTCACTAAATCCAGAGCATTACCCGTAGATGGCACTAGCGGGGAATTACCGAAAGAAGCTGATGCTGTGATTATTGGGGGCGGAATTCAAGGCGTCCTGACAGCGATCAATCTGGCGGAAAGAGGAATGAGCGTTACTCTGTTTGAAAAAGGGGCTATCGCGGGTGAACAATCCGGCCGTGCTTACAGTCAGGTTATCAGCTACAAAACCTCTCCCGAAATTTTCCCATTGCACCACTACAGCAAAAAGCTATGGCGGGGAATGAATGAAAAGATTGGCGCAGATACCAGTTATAGAACGCAGGGCCGTGTTGAGGTTCCTTCAAGTGAAGAGGACTTAGCTCGTTCTATTGACTGGATTATATCAGCACGAGAAGCAGCTGGTTTCGGCACGCCTTTGAACACACGAATTATTGGAGGCAATGAATTAACTAAACGACTGGCGAATGCAAAAACACCATGGAAAATCGCTGGATTCGAAGAGGATTCAGGGAGTGTCGATCCGGAAACCGGAGTACCAATTCTGGCTCAGTATGCCAAAAAAATCGGGGTGAAAATATTCACTCACTGTGCGGTACGTGGTATCGAAACCGCTGGAGGGAAAGTATCCGGTGTCGTAACTGAAAGAGGTTCCGTTAAGGCACCATCTGTTGTTCTGGCTGGTGGTATTTGGTCACGTCTCTTCATGGGAAATCTCGGTGTTGATATCCCAACACTGAATATTTATTTGTCACAACAACGCGTTTCTGGTGCCCCGGGAGCTCCTCGCGGTAATGTTCACCTGCCAAATGGTGTTCACTTCCGCGAGCAGGCTGATGGAACCTACGCCGTTGCGCCACGTATTTTCACCAGTTCTATTGTGAAAGACAGTTTCCTATTGGGATCTCAATTTTCGCACCTTTTGGGTGGAGGTGGTTTGCCACTGAAATTCAAACTAGGAGAAGATTTGTTTAACTCATTCAATATAGCGACTCAATGGGGTATGGATGAAGTTACACCATTTGAAACACATCGCGTTGCGACGGCAACACAAAACAATGAGCATTTGGATGATGTATTTGAGCGTATGAAAGCTGAATTTCCGGTGTTCAAACACTCTGAAATCGTAGAACGATGGGGAGCTGTTGTCAGTCCAGCGGCTGACAAACTTCCTATTATTTCGGAAGTGGAAAAATACCCTGGACTTGTCATTAATACAGCAACAATTTGGGGAATGTCTGAAGGGCCTGCCTCCTCTGAAGTTACAGCCGATATCCTAACGGGTAAGACGCCGATTATTGATCCGGCTCCGTTCAGTCTTTCACGATTCAATTCATAAGGAAAAAGTATTATGCGTTATAAAAACATGCTGTTATGTCTTCCTTTTATCTGGGGGATCGCACATGCTGAAAGTGTTCGTTACCACAAACTGGAAGGTATGCCGATCTCGGAGTCAGTGGAAGTCAGTAACAGCAAAAATATCATTTTCCTCAGTGGAAAAGTGCCGACTAAAATAAAACCAGATGCACCAGATGGTGTACTTTCCTCGTATGGTGACACGGAGGCGCAGACCGTCAGTGTCCTGAAACAGATCCAGACTCACCTTGGGGAACTTGGTCTGGGAATGAAAGATGTTGTCAAGATGCAGGTATTTTTGGTCGGCGGTAAAGAGACTAACGGAGATATGGATTTTAAAGGATTTATGGCAGGGTACTCTCAATTTTTCAATGAGAAAAACTCCATTAATCTACCGGCTCGCACTACTGTTCAGGTGGCAAAATTAGGTAATCCGGCGTGGCGTGTTGAGATCGAGGTCACAGCGGTTAGGCCTTGAGTGCTAACTACAACCTTCCATAATAGGAAATTATCCAGACCCTTGCAGATCGCTCAGGGTCTGATTCTTCCACAGTATTTTATTATGAAGCGTTGGTTGAATAGAACTATCCAGTCATCCGGATAAACTTATTCTCAGAGCAGGATTATCGGAGCTTATCATTGTTTGTAAGGAGAAAGAGTGAATCTATTTTTAATTCCGGGACTTATGACTGATAAAACATTATGGCAAGAGATGGAACCTGCATTATCTGCGTTGGGTAATATCGTCTATGGTGATATTTCTCTGGGGAAAAATCTTCGAGAAATTGCCCTTCATAATATTGCAATGTCACCAGACCGATTTGTTTTAGTGGGGTTTTCTTTAGGAGGATACGTGGCTCGCTGGATTGCCAGTCTAGTACCAGAAAGGATTGAAGCCTTAGTGCTCATTGCTACTTCAAATTTTCCAGACAGCGATAATCAGAAAGCAATAAAATTCCGCACGGCAGAAATAGTGAAAAATGGGTTCTTTGACGGACTCAGCCTAACTACCTTGGTAAAAACTATTAGCACATGGCTGGAAGAGTCTATTAATACATCGTATTGAAGCGTATAAAATATCTTATGAAAATATTTTTAATTTATGGCTTTAGGTTTCTGTCATATTAATACGACAGAAACCTATCTGAGAAGTAAACCTGAGTGATGATTTTTTCTAACTTCTTTGATTAACGAATTAATATAACATTTTTATTATTCATCTTTTTACAACTTCTTTAGTCAATGCATCAATAAAAATTTTTGATTCGTCACTTTGGAGAAAAACAAAACATGATTTTCTAACTATTGTATGCTTAGGTGCTAATAATTTTTGAGCTTGGACGTACCAAAACGATGAGGTATAGCCATGTTCCAATTTCAATTGAAATGCTTCCTCTAAAGTTACACGAAAAGGCCAATCAAGATTTTTATATACTCCATCTACTATCCAAGAAGTTTGTGGTTCTGCAAATTTTCCCGGTGAAATCTCATGAATCGACGCACCACCCGGGTCATGTGGACCGGAATTATTAAGTCTAAATACCAGACTCATTGATTTCAATTCGCTAATATCATTTATCAGTTTATTGTACACGCCAGGATCATTGGTTCCGCTCATTTTTATTTGCACAAAAGAAGGATCATAACGAGCTAATTTCTCTTTAATTATATTGATCCCTATATTAACGCGTTCATTAAAAGTTAACATATCAATCCTCTTTGTGTTGATTGGAATGTTTTTTGGAAAATTATCATTATTTATTACCGCCTGATAACGCTCAGACATTTATAGCATAAATCTACTATGTCAATTATTATCTTTTTTAACATTCAATATCAGTCGCTGTACCTCATATAATTCCAGGATGATTAAATAAAAGATGCCCGGTCATTGTAAATATTATTGACCGGGCATTATTTTTATTAATGATTGCTTGCTATTTCTGCAACATCACTAGTATTACGCCATTTCTGCTTCATAATTCATTTCCAGTGCCCTGCTTAAGGTTTTAGCCAAAATAACTTTATTCGTGCTGTCTTCCATCAGGCTAAAATGGTCGCCCGGTACAGGTGTCAGCTGGAGTAAAGTGTCAGGTACGACCTGCTCCCAGCCTAACGATGGCTCCATACTTAAAGAAGGTAATAGCGTTTCCGTAACGAAAGGAATTTGCGGGTAAGGCTCCGTTGCGTAGAATTGATGAAGCATTATCTCCAATACTTCTGGTTCATAGGCTTTAATCATTTGCACATAATTTCCCATCTGTTCCCAACGCCTTGCGATCAAGTCAGGGCGGAGGTTCGCCGGATACAGTTCTAACTTCTGTGCTGCGGCAATAAATTGAACTAAGCCCAATTGATCAATTTTCTGATGCAATATCGCTATCTTTTCTTCATGCTCCCCACCCGATTGTTTTGCCAGTTCAGCAAGGAATTGGAGTTTTGGCTGAATGATTTGTTGCTTAAAGCAGTGAGGAGCTGGTGTATCAATCAACCCCAGAAAATCGACAGTCTCACCGGCATTCAAAAGTTGCTGAGCAATGGCATAAGCTAATACACCACCAGAAGAGTAACCATAGATCCGGTATCGTCCTTCCGGTTGAACCGATTTCATAAAGGTAATCATTTTGTCGGCTAACGCTTCAATAGTTGATACCTGCTCTTCATTGACGGAAGGCCAGGGTAATACATAAACCGGATAGTCGGGATGAATATATTGAGATAACCCAAAAACATAAGAGTAGTCATTCATGCCGCTGGGAACAAAAAATAATGGTGGCTCCATTCCGGATGAGCGCACGGGTATCGCACTGCTTTGCGGTTGAGACAGCGGATCTAATGTCATTTTTGATACCAGTTCAGTCAGCACAGGGAATTGAAAGAGGTTATTCAATGTACACATCAAACCACGATCTGCGGCAAGGTTTATCATCCGCATAGCGAGCAACGAGTGCCCTCCCAACGCAAAGAAATTGTCATGCCGGCCTATTTTCTCAACCCCCAGCAATTCACGCCAGATAGCAGCCAAAGTTATCTCACCCTCTCCTCGTGGTTCTTCATAGGTTTGATAAGCAAAGGCATTTTGATCAGGTTCCGGCAAGGAGCGGCGATCCAGCTTACCGTTAGGAGTCAGCGGGAAAACATCCAAACATACAAAGGCGGCGGGTACCATATAATCAGGCAGCAAAGCGCTCAAATATTCACGTAGAGAATTCACCAGCCCGCTATCCTTATCTGCCACAACATAGGCCACCAGTCGTTTATTCTGCCCTTCACCCAGCGCCAATACGATAGCTTCACGCACTGTCGGATATTCTGTTAACCGGGCTTCTATTTCACCCGGTTCAATCCGAAATCCACGGATTTTAATCTGTTGATCGTTGCGGCCAACAAAGACCAGATTACCATCTGGTAAATAACGGGCTAAATCGCCGGTTCGGTACATTCGTGCATCCGGTGCCTGATTAAATGGGTCAACCAGAAAACGCTCAGCCGTCAAATCAGGGCGATTGAGGTAACCACGCGTTACACCGTCACCACCAATGTATATCTCCCCTACTACCCCCAATGGGACTGGCCGTCCATCATTATCCAGCAGATAAATCTGAGTATTCGCTGTCGGACGCCCGATAGGAATAAATCCATTCTGATAGTCTGATGGACAACGCCAGACAGTAGCGCATACTGTGATTTCTGTTGGGCCATAGGCATTGAATACAGTTGCCCGGTCGCGCAATGTCTGGATTAACACAGGGTTTGGCGCTTCACCGCCCAATATTAAGGTTGGCCTGATGTTTATCTCCGGTAAATCAGCACCATCCTGCAACAGCGCTGGTGTCAGACAGGCGTGAGTTATTGATTGTTCTTCCAGATAACGCCAAAAGAGATGCGGATCCTGACGAACTGCATCAGCAGGAATATCCAGAGTGGCACCACCACACAATGCAATCATAATTTCCCAGACACTGGCATCGAAGCCAAATGAAGCAAATTGCAACATCCGGCTATGAGAATGAATGCCAAACTGGCTGATTTTATCCCGAATAAGGTTAACAAATCCTCGATGCTCAACCATAACCCCTTTCGGCATGCCCGTAGAACCGGAAGTGTAAATCACATAAGCCAGATGCCGTGATGTTAACGCTGAAACCCGTGGATTATGATCCGGTTGGTCAGGCCGGATATCATCCGGGTTAACTATCGTTAATTTCGCGATAGTTTCCTCACTCAATACGGCACGGCCGGTATTATCTGCCAATACCACCAGCGGAGCGGCATCATTCAGCATATAAACCAGACGATCACCGGGATAGTCAGGATCCAGTGGTACATATGTTCCCCCCGCTTTCAGTACTGCCAATAGCCCCGTTATCCCTGATGGTGAACGCTTCACGCAAACTGCTACCCGTTGATCAGGTTGTACACCCAACTCAATTAATTGGTGGGCCAGTCGGTTAGCGAGACTATTTAATTCTGTATAGCTAAGTGTCTGTCCTTCATGTACCACGGCAGTGGCGTGCGGTGTATTCTCAACTTGTTGCTCAAACAGTTGATGGATGCACAGCTGGTCAGGATATGCGGCTTCCGTCGCGTTCCATGTTTGCAGCAACAAATTCCGTTCTGACTCTGGCAAAATTTCCAGCATCCGCACAGGTGTTTCTGGTGCCTGTTCCAGTGCGTCGACCAAACTTTCCAGCGCCCGTTGCATGTAACTACACACCCGTTCTGGATCAAATGGCCGAACAATTTGTGCAGTTAATCCCAACGCTTCGCCAAAATCTTCCACTGACAGGGTAAACGGATAGTTAGTTCGCTCCTGCGCCCCAAGGAATTCAACACCGTCCATGATTTCATTCGAAGTCACCGGCAATGCGTTATGGCGGTAGTTCAGCAAAGTACTGAATAATGGGGTTCCGCCCTGCACTCCACTGCAACGCTGTGCCAGTGCCAGCGACGCATGTTCATGTGTCAACAACCCTGCCAGCCAGCGATGTGCCACCTGTACGCTATCCTGTACCGGAGTATTATCCATATCCAGTCGCAGCGGTAATGTATTGATAAACAACCCCATACCATTGTCGGCACCTTCACCGGCAGCCATTCGCCCGAATAACACCGTACCGAATACGACTTTTTCCTGCCCACTGGTACGCGCCAGCACCTGCGCCCAGGCTAAATGACACAAAGCAGCCAGACTGACACCCCGTCGCCGGGCCTGATTGCGCAAACGGCTATTCAATTCTGCGGTCATCATTCGGTGATATTCTGTGATTTGCGAACCATCATGATGAACTTCTGTCAATCCGAATGGTAACGTTGGTTCATTCACCTCAGCCAGCATATCGGTAAAAAAACGAACATGCTGCTCCTGACTGACTCCCAATCGAGCCTGAGCAACCAGATT
Organism: Xenorhabdus sp. PB30.3; assembly: GCF_963895965.1. Taxonomy (NCBI): domain Bacteria; kingdom Pseudomonadati; phylum Pseudomonadota; class Gammaproteobacteria; order Enterobacterales; family Morganellaceae; genus Xenorhabdus; species Xenorhabdus sp. PB30.3. The sequence continues at coordinate 69,464 of NZ_CAWQMW010000144.1, forward strand.
GCGGAAAGGAGGCGGTACGGGCAGATTGTTTTCTTGTCCGTCAAGATAGGCCTGCACTTCATGACTCATTACATCCAATGCGGTATGGTCGCCAATCAGATGATGCATCAGTTGCAATACAATCCAGCGACCATCCGTTTCTTGCGCTACAACAAAACGTAGTAATGGCGCTTGCCCCAAATCAAGGCGATAGTGACGAGGATCAAAACGTTGAGATAACTGTTCACTGACTGGTCCATTCACGGAATCGAGTGTCAGTTCAGTCACTGATAATCGTGCCTGACGGCAAACCACCTGAGCAGGAACGGATAATCCTTCCCAGATAAAAGCAGTACGTAAGATATCATGCCGATTAATAACTTGTTGAACGGCATTCAGATAACGATCCAGCAGAGTCCGGTTCGCAAAAGCCATCTGACCAGCCAGTAAATACGGGTCGCCTTCATTTGCCAATAGATGGTGGAACAAAATGCCATCCTGTAGCGGCGACAGCGCATAAATATCCTGAATATTGGCAATCCCGCCCGGTATTTGTTCGATGATGTGATCAATCTCAGGCTGAGTGAGACCAATTAACGGTAACATTTCAGGAGTTAGTTCTGCCGTTTCCGGTGTAATAACATTGGCTGGTACACCTTCACCCTGATTTTGCGTCAGGGTTTGTGCAAGTTCAGATAGCACAGGAGACTGAAACAAGTCACGCACCGCCAGCGTTAAGCCCAGACTCCGCAACCGTTCGACCATGCGCACTGCAAGCAATGAATGACCACCCAACGCGAAGAAACTGTCATATCGGCTGATTTGTTCAACGCCCAGTAAGTCATGCCAGATAACGGCGAGTGCGATTTCTGTTTCCCCCTGTGGCTCTGCGTAAACCTGACGCGCAAATGCGTCCTCTCCCGGCACCGGTAACGCCCGGCGATCCAGTTTACCGTTAGGGGTCAACGGGAAAGCATCCAGACGTACAAAGGCCGACGGCACCATATAATCAGGCAATAACGTGCTCAAATGTTCACGCAGAAGACTCACCAGTCCATCATCCGCTTCTGCCACCACATAAGCCACCAGCCGTTTATCCTGTTCATGACCCAATGCCAAAACTAACGCTTCCCGTACTGCGGAATGTTCGGTCAACCGGGCTTCTATTTCCCCCGGTTCAATCCGGAACCCACGGATTTTAATCTGTTGATCGTTGCGACCAACAAAGACCAGATTACCGTCCGGCAGGTAACGAACCAAATCCCCGGTTCGGTACATCCTTGCATTCGGTTTATTACTAAATGGATCTGTCATGAAGTGTTCAGCCGTCAATTCAGGACGATTGAGGTAGCCGCGCGTTACACCGTCACCGCCAATATACAACTCACCCACCGCACCTAAAGGAACTGGCTGGTGGCAGGTATCCAACAGATAAATCCGGGTGTTAGCGGTTGGACGTCCAATAGGCGTCTGCTCACCCTGATAGTCTGGCGGACAGTGCCAGGCAGTAGCGCAAATGGTTATTTCTGTCGGGCCATAAGCATTAAATACAGCTGCCTGACGGCTCAGTGTCCGGATAAGTAACGGGTTGGGTGCTTCACCGCCTAAAATAATAGTCGGTTTTATCTTCAGTGCCGGTAAATCAGCACCGTCCTGCAACAGAGCCGGGGTCAGGCAAGCGTGAGTGACTGCCTGTTCTTCCAGATAATGCCAGAGACGACACGGGTCCTGACGAACAGTATTATCCGGAATAACCAGACTGGCACCGCTTCCCAGTGCCATCATAATTTCCCAGACACTGGCATCGAAACCAAATGAAGCGAATTGCAACATCCGGCTATTGGAGTGAATACCGAACTGGCTGATTTTATCGCGGATAAGGTTGACGATCCCACGATGCTCGACCATTACGCCTTTCGGTTTACCCGTAGAGCCAGAGGTGTAAATCACATATGCCAGATGACTGGAAGTTAATGCAGCGATTTGCGGGTTGTTTTGTAGATTGCTATCCGGCTGTTCGGGTAATGAATTCGGGTCGAGTACAATTAACTGCGCAATCATTTGTGCTGATTGCGCATCTTGTGTCTGGTCCGATAACGCTGAACGTCCGGTATTATCGGCCAATAAGATAGCCGGTTCAGCATCGCACAAAATATGTTTCAGGCGTTCGCCCGGATAAGCCGGATCCAGTGGTACGTAGGCTCCACCCGCTTTTAATACTGCCAATAACCCGACTATCCGCGCCGGTGAACTTGCCATGCAAATCGCTACCCGCTGATCTGGTACAACACCCAGTTCGATAAGCTGGTGGGCCAGCCGGTTAGCCCGAACATTCAATTCTGCATAGCTAACAGATTGATCTTCATACACTAAGGCGGTAGCGTCCGGAGTACTTTTAACTTGTTGCTCAAACAGTTGATGGATACACAGCTGGTCAGGGTATGCGGCTTCCGTCGTGTTCCATGTTTGCAGCAATAAATTCCGTTCTGAATCAGGCAGAATTTCCAACATCTGTACTGGCATTTCCGGTGCTTGCTCAAGAGCTTCAGTCAGGCTCTCCAACGCCTGTTGCATATAATCACACAACCTTTCCGGATCGAATGGCTGTACTACCTGCGCAGTCAGCCCCAAATTAGAACCACCATCTTCTACTGACAACACAAACGGGTAGTTAGTCCGTTCCTGTGCATCAAGAAGTTCAATTCCGCTGGTGGTTTCATCCAGCACGACCGGTTGTGTATTATGCCGATAATTCAGCAGTGCATTAAACAGCGGTGTGCCACTGGCGACTCCGCTACAACGCTGAGCCAGCGCCAGTGAAGCATGTTCATGCGCTAATAATCCCGCTAATCGGGTATGGGCGACTTGTACACTCTCCAGCACAGGAGTTTCATCCATATCCAGTCGTAGCGGTAAGGTATTGATAAACAAACCCATGCCATTGTCGGCACCTTCACCGGCAGCCATGCGCCCGAATAATACCGTGCCAAACACCACTTGTTTCTGACCGCTGGTGCGCGACAACACCTGCGCCCAGGCCAGATGGCACAGTGCAGCCACACTGACGCCCAAACGTCGGGCCTGATGACGCAAACGAAGATTCAGTGCAGACGTTAACATTCTATGTGATTCTGCCACTTTCGAGCCGTCATGGTGTACTTCTGCCCATCCAAACGGCAACGTTGGCTCATCCACTGCCATCAGCATATCGGTAAAGAAACGGGTATGTTCCGGCTGGCGGGTTCCTAACCGGGCTTGTGCCACTAAATGTCGGAATGGTGTTGAAGGCGGCAGGCTATCTCCCCGACCAGCCAGATACGCCTGTACTTCACTGTTCATCACCTCCAGCGTGGTATGGTCGCCAATCAGGTGATGCAGCAGCTGTAACAGGATCCATCGGCCATCGGTATTCTGGGTAATGACAAAGCGCAATAACGGTGCTTTACTCAGGTCAATACGGTGCTGGCGCGGATCAAAGCGTTGAGCCAACTGGTCACTGATCGGCCCGTCAGACGGATCGAGTGTCAGCTCTGTGATGAATAAAGGAACCTGACGGCAAACGACCTGAGCCGGAACGGATAATCCTTCCCAAATAAAAGCGGTACGCAGAATATCATGGCGGTCAACGACCTGTTGCACGGCACTCAGATATCGGTCCAGCAAAGACCGATCCGCAAAAGCCTGTTGGGTTATCAGGAGGTAAGGATCTCCTTCTTTTGCCAACAAATGGTGGAATAAAATGCCATCCTGTAACGGTGACAAAGCATAGATATCCTGAATATTGCTAATTCCACCCGGAACTTGTTCAGCTATACGGTCAATCTCGGACTGAGTCAGATCAATCAGCGGCAACATTTCCGGCGTCAGCGTCATAGTATCCGGTGTAATACTGTTTTCAGGTATTGTGATTTCACAATGTTGCGCCAGAGACTGAGCCAGAATGCAGAGTGTCGGCGATTCGAATAGTGTTTGAATCGATAAACCCAGCCCCCTATTTCGCAAACGTTCAATCATCCGTACAGCAAGCAAGGAGTGACCACCCAACGCAAAGAAACTGTCATGCCGGCTTATCTGTTCAACCTCCAGCAATTCGCTCCAGATAGTGGCAAGCGCGCATTCAGCTTCACCTTGCGGGGCTTCATAAACCTGACGGGCAAAAGCATGCTGATCAGGGGCTGGTAACGCCTGTCGATCCAGTTTACCGTTAGGGGTCAGCGGGAAGGCATCCAGACGCACAAAAGCGGCCGGCACCATATAATCAGGTAAAATAGCACTCAGATATTCACGCAGGCTGGTGGCCAGTTCGTTATCCGTTCTGTTTGCCACTATATAGGCAACCAGACGCTTATCCTGACCATCCCCCAGAGCCAGTACCAGCGCTTCACTGACTGCCGGATGTTCGGTTAAATGCGCCTCGATTTCTCCCGGCTCAATCCGGAATCCGCGAATTTTCACCTGTTGGTCATTGCGGCCAACAAAGACCAGATTGCCATCCGGTAGATAACGGACTAAATCCCCTGAGCGATACATACGAGCATCAGCATCATCGCTAAACGGATCCGGTAAGAAACGTTCGGCGGTCAAATCAGGGCGATTGAGATAACCACGGGCCACACCTACGCCGCTGATATATAACTCACCTACCGCACCCTGCGGTACTGGCTGACCATATTTGTCCAACAAATAAATGCGTTTGTTAACGGTTGGTTTGCCGATAGGAATTAATCTTCCCGCAAAATCTGACGGGCAGTTCCAGATGGTGGCACCGACGGTGATTTCTGTCGGGCCATACGCATTGAACAAATTAGCCCGACCGCATAATGCCTTAAATAAGGCCGAAGCCGGTGTTTCTCCTGCGAAGATTAATGTGGGTTTTATGGCTATTTCCGGCAAACCAGCACCATCATGAAACATAGCCGGAGTCAGACACGCGTGTGTTACCGATTGCTCTTCCAGATAATGCCAGAGGCGATGTGCATCCTGCCGGATAGTTTCTGTCGGAATAACCAGCATAGCCCCACTGCTCAGCGCCATCATGATTTCCCAGACACTGGCATCAAAACCAAATGAAGCAAACTGCAATACCCGACTGATTGCACTGATATTCAGCCGGGCACTTTGTTCCAGCGTCAGGTTAACCACCCCCTGATGCTCAATCATCACCCCTTTCGGCTTACCCGTAGAGCCAGAAGTGTAGATCACATACGCCAGATGCTTAGAGGTCAGTTCAGGGACACTCGGATTACTGTCAGGCTGATTTGGCTGAGCATTTGGATCGAGTACAGTCAGTGTTTTCAGGGTTTCTTCACCCAGAGCCGACCGACCTGTATTATCCGCCAGCAAAATAGTGGGGGCAGCATCAGTGAGCAGATAAGCCAAACGCTCGCCCGGGTAAGCGGGATCTAGTGGCACATAAGCCCCACCCGCTTTCAACACCGCCAACAAGCTCACTATTCTCTCGGGTGAACGTGTTACACAAATCGCGACAGGCTGATCTGGAATTACACCTAATGCAATTAATTGATGCGCTAATCGGTTAGATCGGGCATTCAGTTCAGCGTAACTCACTGTCTGGTTTTCATACCTTACCGCGATGGCATCCGGAGTTTTTTCGACTTGCTGTTCAAACAATTGATGAATGCACAACTGTTCAGGATATGGCGCTACAGGCGCATTCCAGGTTTCCAGCAATAGTGTCCGTTCAACAGGTGATAAAATATCTACGGTAGTGATGGATTGTTGAGGACGGCTTACCATCGCCCGTAATAAGGTCTGTAAATAGCCGACCTGCCTTTCAATTGTTTCAGGGTCAAATAAAGCAGAAGAATAATTCAGTTCCCCAACAACTTCTCCCGCCTTTTCCGTCAGCTCCAGTTGTAGATCGAATTTAGCGATATCGTATCCCTGTACAACGGGAGTCACCACTAAGCCCGGCAGTTTCCACTCTTGCGTGTCATTCTCCTGCCAGGCAAACATGACCTGAAATAGCGGGGTATGTTCTGGTCTGCGTGGCGGTTGTACAATCTCAACCACTTGCTCAAAAGGCAGATCCTGATGCTCCTGTGCGCTCAGTGTCGTCTGCCGCACACGCTGAAGCAGCGTCTCCATATCTAATGTGCCGAATGAATCCGTACCGGATAAATCAATACGCAATGCCAGCGTATTAACAAAAAAACCGATCAGTGGCTCGATATCCCGCCGATTGCGGTTGGCACTCGGTATACCAATCACCAGATCATCCTGTCCGGATAGACGCGACAATAATGCAGCCCAGGCAGTCAGCAATATCATGAATAGAGTGCTGTCATGTTGCTGTCCCAGCTGTTTCAGTTCCTGTACCAGCGTAGCATCAATCTGTACCGGTATCCGATCGCCACTAAATGACTGTCGGGAAGGACGGGGGCGATCTGTTGGTAATTCCAGTAATACTGGCGCATCAGCCAGCGTACGGCGCCAATAATCACTGTGCGTCCGCATTTTTTCATCGGAGAATACCTTACGCTGCCAGGCGGCATAATCAGGATATTGAATTACCAAAGGAGGTAATGGCTCAGGCTGTTCATTCAGGCAAGCTGAATAAAGGGCACTCAGCTCTGATTTTAATATCTCTAACGACCAGCCATCAGACACAATGTGATGCTGAGTCAGTAAGAAGACATAATCCTCATCGGCCCGCTGTATGAGTGCACAACGGATTAAAGGGCCACGGGCAAGATCAAACGGTGTTTCTGCTTCCTGTGCACACAAAATATTAAGTTGCTTATCGACATCAGGCCGATTACGCAGGTCGTATTGTTTGACCGGCAGAGTCAACTCTGCTGGCAACAGCTCAACCTGAGGCTGACCGTTAACCATAACGAAGACGGAACGTAGTGCTTCATGACGGGCAAACAGATGATCCAGCGCCTGTTGCCATGCGGTTATATTAAGCTGACCCCGCAAGTACAGTGCCAGTGGAATATGATAGGTATCACTGACACCATCAAACTGCGCCAGAAACCATAAACGCTGCTGAGCAAATGACAACGGTAAAGGGCTACTATTATTACGGTCACGGGATACGGGGATAATGTCAGATAAGTTATCTTTTTTCTCATTACGCTGCGTACTGATTTTCTCCGCAAAAGCTATCAGTGACGGTGATGTAAATAAGGCAGCCAGCGGCAGTTCAACCCCGAAAGCAGCGAGGCGATTCATCACCCGCACTGCCAAAAGTGAATGACCACCCAACGCAAAAAAGTTGTCATATCGGCTGATCTGCTCAATACCTAATAATTCACTCCAGATAGCCGCTAGTGTAGTTTCTGTTTCCCCTTGTGGTGCTGCGTAAATCTGACGGGCAAATGCGCTCTGCTCCGGTACTGGCAACGCCCGGCGATCCAGTTTACCGTTAGGAGTCAATGGGAAGGCATCCAGACGTACAAACGCTGCCGGCACCATATAATCAGGCAGAATAGCACTCAGATATTCACGCAGGCGGGTAGCTAATCCGTTATCTTTTTCTGCCTCAATGTCTTCTATTACAACATAAGCGATCAGGCGTTTTTCCTGCCCGTCACCCTGCGCCAGTACCCACGCTTCGCGCACAGCCGGATATTCAGTTAGCCGGGCTTCAATCTCACCCGGCTCAATCCGAAAACCACGGATTTTAACCTGTTGATCATTGCGGCCAACGAACACCAGATTGCCATCGGGTAAATAACGGGCTAAATCGCCAGTACGGTACATTCGCGCATCAACAACGTGAGTAAACGGATCTGCCAGAAAACGTTGGTCAGTCAGATCAGGGCGATTGAGATAACCACGCGTTACACCGTCACCGCCAATATAAAGCTCCCCCACTGCGCCTAAAGGCGCCGGTTGACCACCATCATCCAGCAGATAAAAACGGGTATTCGCGGTCGGGCGCCCAATAGGGGCTAGTGTATCGGTGTAATTTAACGGACAACGCCAGTGGCTGGCACATACGGTAATTTCTGTCGGGCCATAGGCATTAAATACAGTTGCCTGACGGCTCAATGTCTGGAGGAGTGTTGGGCTGGGTGCTTCACCACCTAATATTACGGTCGGCTTTATCGTTAGCGCAGGTAAATCTGCGCCGTCCCGTAATAGCGCCGGGGTCAGAAAAGCGTGCGTTACCGATTGTTCTTCCAGAAAATGCCAGAGGCGCTGAGGATCCTGACGAACCCTATCCGCCGGAATAACCAGATTAGCGCCACTATTCAACGCCATCATGGTTTCCCAGACACTGGCATCAAACCCAAACGAAGCGAACTGCAACACCCGGCTACCGGAATGCATACCGAACTGGCTGATTTTATCCTGAATAAGATTGACCAACCCACGATGTTCAACCATCACCCCTTTGGGCACACCTGTTGAACCGGAGGTGTAAATCACACAGGCCAGATGGTGTGAGGTTAGTGCCAATATCTGCGGATTGTTGTCCGGTTGATCGGGTAAGGCATCGGGTAAGATACTTGGTTCAAGCAAAGTCAGCCCGATAAACGCTTCCTCACCTAACGCAATGCGTCCGGTTGCATCAGCTAATATGATTGACGGAGCCGCATCATTCAGGATATGTGTCAAACGTTCACCCGAATAGGCGGGATCGAGTGGGACATAAGCGCCACCTGCTTTCAGTACCGCCAGCAAACTCACCACTCGCGTCAGAGAACTAGCCATGCAGATTGCCACCCGTTGTTCCGGTGTCATCCCCAATGCAATCAGTTGATGCGCTAATCGATTGGCGTGAGCGTTCAATTCAGCATAGCTAAGGGTCTGCCCTTCATACACCAACGCTGTGGCATCTGGTGTTTTTTCTACCTGTTGTTCAAATAACTGGTGAATACATAACTGCGCAGGATAGGCTGTTTCAGTCGTGTTCCAGTCTTCCAGCAATAACGTACGTTCCGGTTCAGGCAAAATATTCAGTGCCCGTACCGGTGTTTCCGGTGCCCGTTCCAGCGCTTCTGCCAGACTTTCCAGCGCCTGTTGCATATAGCCACATATCCGATCCGGCTCAAACGGCTGTACTACCTGCGCAGTCAGCCCCAGAGTAGAGCCGCCATCTTCCACTGACAGTACAAGTGGATAGTTAGTCCGCTCCTGTTCCCCTAAAAATTCAATCCCCGGTAAGACCTCATGCGGAATAATCGGTTGATCATTATGCCGATAGTTCAACAATGCACTAAACAGCGGCGTACCGCCTGCAACACCACTACAACGCTGAGCGTGCGCCAGTGAGGCATGTTCATAATCCAGTAACCTAGCCAGCCGGGACTGTGCCAGCCGTATGCTGTTGTGTACCGAGGTATCATCGATATCCAGCCGCAGCGGCAAGGTGTTAATAAACAACCCCATGCCATTGTCAGCCCCTTCCCCCGCCGCCATGCGTCCGAACAGTACAGTACCAAACACCACTTTGCCCTGCCCGCTGGTACGCGCCAGTACCTGTGCCCAAGCCAGATGACACAAGGTTGCCACACTAACACCCAGACGTTTCGCCTGCTGACGGAGACGATTATTTAATTCCGGCGCTAACATCCGGTGCGATTGTGTTACCTGCGAACCATCACGATGTATTTCGGTTAAGCCAAACGGCAGCGTTGGCTCATCGACATCAGCCAGCATGTCGGTAAAGAAACGGGTATGTTCTGCCTGATTGCTGCTCAGTCTGGCCTGTGCTACCAGATTGCGGAATGGTACCGGTACCGGCAGATGATCATCCTGCCCGGCCAGACAAGCCTGCACTTCGCGGTGCATCACTTCCATTGTCGTATGGTCGCCAATCAGGTGATGCTGTAATTGCAATACATGCCAGCGACCATCGTTCTCTTGTGATACGACAAAGCGCAACAATGGAGCCTGATTCAGTTCAAAACGATATCGACGTGGATCAAAACGATGAGACAATTGCTCATTGACTGGCCCGTCAGCCGGGGACAAGGTCAGTTCAGTGACCGATAAAGACGCCTGACGCCAGACTACCTGTGCTGGTGTAGATAATCCCTGCCAGACAAAAGCGGTTCGCAGGATATCGTGGCGGTCAACCACCTTTTGCACTGCCGCCAGATAGCGTTCAAGCAACGCACGGTCAGCAAAAACCATCGGATAAGCCAGCAAATAAGGGTCACCTTCCTTTGCCAGCAAATGATGGAACAGAATACCGTCCTGTAATGGTGACAGAGCATAAATATCCTGAATATTAGCGATCCCGCCCGGCACCTGCTCAACAATAAGGTCAATCTCAGACTGGTTCAGATCAATCAGTGGCAACATTGCCGGAGTGAGCATCGTGGTCGTCGGAGTAATCGCATTCGGTGGTATCACTACCGCCTGATGTTTTTCCAAAGTTTGAGCCAATTCTGACAGCACCGGACACTGGAATAGATTACTGGCAGCCAGAGTTAATCCCAGACTGTGCAGGCGTTCAATCATCCGTACGCCAAGCAATGAATGACCGCCAAGAGCAAAGAAACTGTCATGCCGGCTAATTCGCTGTATACCCAGTAATTCACGCCAAAGGGTTGCCAGCACAATTTCCATTTCTCCCAGAGGAGCTTCATAGATCTGACGGGCGAAATCATCTTCTCCCGGAGCCGGTAATGCCCGGCGATCCAATTTACCATTCGGCGTCAGCGGGAATTCATCCAGACGCACAAAGGCCACCGGTACCATATAATCCGGCAACCGCATACTCAGATGTTCACGCAGGCGTGTAGCTAATCCGTGATCCTCGTGAGTCAACACATAAGCAATAAGTTGTTTGTCCTGCCCCTCTCCTGAAGCCAGCACGACGGCTTCACGTATCGCCGGATATTCCACCAGACGGGTTTCAATTTCCCCCGGTTCAATGCGGAAACCACGGATTTTAACCTGTTGGTCATTACGCCCCAGAAACTCCAGATTGCCATCCGGTAGATAACGAGCCAGATCTCCGGTTCGGTACATGCGAGCATTTGCTTTCTCACTAAACGGATCGATGAGAAAGCGCTCAGCATTCAATTCCGGGCGATTGAGATAACCACAGGCTACGCCATCACCTCCGATATAAATTTCACCCGTCATTCCCGGTGCTGTCGGCTGCCCATCAGAGTCCAGCAAATAAACACGGGTATTGGCAATGGGCCGACCAATAGGAATAGAAGTTATTCCCGATGTTAACTCGTGAATATGGTAGGTTGTCGTAAACGTGGTTCCCTCACTCGGGCCGTAAGCATTCAATAATTTTTGTGGCGGGTTTTTACGCAGCACCTGAGCAATAATATGCGGATCGAGGACATCTCCCCCAACCAGCAATAGCTTAAGCTGAGGCAGCACCGGAGATAACTCGTCAGCCAGACGGTTAAACAACCCGACGCTCATCCATAGAATGGTAATACTGTGAGTCTGTAAAGCCTGAACAAAATCCGGTGGCGTCAGTAACGTAGTATGATCGATAACCACCAGCGCAGCTCCGTTGAGCAGTGGTGCCCAGACTTCAAAAGTACTGGCATCGAAAGCCGGGTTAGCGGCAAAAGCAATGCGATCATCAGATTTAATATCAGCATAACCATTATTAATAACCAGCCGGACAACAGCCCGGTGTGGCACAATGACGCCTTTCGGTAGCCCTGTCGAACCAGAGGTATACATGATATACGCTGGCCCGGTACTGGTCTCCCGTAAATCAGGATTGCGATATTCTTCTTTTCCAATAGGTTCTGTTGCGAGGGTAAGACTGAGCCGGGGAACAACTAATTCAGCCGGGGTCGCCATCTGCATATTAGTCAGCAGTAATTTGGCGGAACAATCGTTTATCAGCCAGTTTTTCCGTTCATCCGGCACATTCGGGTCAATAGGAACATAAACGGCACCAGACTTGAGAATAGCTAACTGAGCCACCACCAATTCAATTGAACGCTCCAACAGAATCGCGACATGATCACCCGGACAAATACCCTGTTCAATCAGTTGATTCGCTAACCTGTTAGCCTGTGTATTCAGCTCCGCATAATTCAGTATTTGATTGCCGGCAATTAATGCTATGGCAGTTGGCGTTCTCTCAGCCTGCTGTTCAAATAACTGATGAATACATAGATGGTCAGGATACGGGGTTTCCGTGGAGTTGCAGATTTCCGGCAACAGAGAATATTCAGTCTCAGATAAGCCATTAAACTTTTCTGTAAATATGTCATCACTCATTTTTTCTGACGACATATCCACTACCCCAGCGTCAAGAATATTATTCTTGCTGGTAATACTGTCTTTCATTTTTTTACTACCTCAACGAATCTATTGGATATTTGAAAACTGTTATATCTGCTGTTTTTAAATTGCTTATTTACGCTCAGTAACTATCACAATTGTTTTCTTTTATTTTTTGAGAAAATAAAAACGGGCACGCCGAGCATCGAAAGATACTCAGGAAACATTTTCTCTCAGGTATTAGTTTTTCCATCCCGGTTAATAATCTGCCAACCAAAAATCAGGCAGAAGTCATTACCGTCACAACGGAATAAACAGCTCACTTAATAAATTGGGAGAAGTTATTTCATTTTTTCCCTGTTCTTAGATAAACGTCTTTGATCTACCGCAATTTTTATTAATAGACGCTTAATTCCACAACTAAATAAAAATGGATGAATTGAATATATCGACAGGATCATTCGACAAGTCATTACTGTATTTTTCACACTTATGATTAATATCAAAAATAAATTATTTCACTTGAAATCATGCAGTTAAGAAATCACCGCATTCTATTTTGTCATTGCCAAATTTAGCTGATTATTTAAATCATGAGTGAATTTAGTGCCAAAATGAAACGATCACAATTATAAAATAATTCCCGGTATATTATTTTATATTAATAAAAAACATTTTGGACATGGTTCCTCTTTGATATTAATACCTAAAATATACAGTCATGATAATAAAAAATGATATGGGTAATTACTTGACAAAATATAACTCAGATTAATTAGGCTGAAAAAACGAACAATATAAAGCTCTACTCTGTCAACAATATCCAGAAATCCTCAGTGCTTTGACATCATAAAACTCAATATAAAAACAAAATAACGTTAACATTGGAGATATAATGCTGCCTGAAAGCCCTATTTATTCACGCAAAGAAAATATTTCTGTTTTCTCTATGCTGAAATATATGTTGGAAATAACGCTTATTTTATTTTTCACTATTAGAAGGAGCTTGATTTTGCCAGTTACTAATCGACGCAAGTTTATTAAAATCTGTGCGCAAACCGCAGGAGGCGTCTTTGCAATGGCGGCGCTGCCCGGCAGTATTCGTTTTGCAATAGCCGCAGACAACGGGGTTGTCACCAGCGATGAATTTCTGTGGCTGGAAGATCTACAGGGTGAAACCGCGCAACGGTGGGTAAAACAGGAAAACCAGCGCACCATCGCGCGTTATACTCAGGGGGGAGGCTTTCGTAAGTTAGAGCAACAGGTACTGAATATCCTTAATAAAGACACTCGGATCCCGTGGGTCAATAAGCATGGCGATTACTACTATAACTTCTGGCAGGATCAGGCTAACCCTCGCGGCCTGCTCCGACGCACCACGCTACAAGAGTACCGTAAGGCCAAACCGGCATGGGAAACTGTGCTGGATATTGACGCACTGGGTAAGGCAGAAGGTAAGGATTGGCTCTACCACGGTTTACAGCCTCTGGCACCAGAATATCGCTACTGCCTGATGAAGCTGTCTCCGGACGGAGGAGACGCTGTCGAAATCCGTGAATTTGATCTGGAGACTAAGCGGTTCGTTGAGGGGGGATTCAATGTCCCCGTCGCCAAAAGCAGAGTGTCATGGATTGATAAAGACATCGTGTTTATCGCTACTGATTTTGGTCCCGGGTCAATGACTCAGTCCGGCTATGCGCGAATCGCTAAACGCTGGCAGCGCGGTACACCATTGAGTGCAGCCGAAACACTGTATGAAGCCAAACCGGAAGATATGGCGGTATTCGCCTATCGCGATCGCACTTTCGGCTTTGAGCGTGATTATGTAGGCCGTAGTCTGGATTTTTATCGTCGTGAATATTTCTTACTGACAAAACAGAATCAGAAAGTCAGGATTGATATCCCTGAAGACGCAGAGATTAATAGCCACCGTGAATGGCTTTTGATAAGGCCGAGTAAAGACTGGGATGTGGGAGGGAAACGCTATCCGTCCGGTGCTTTGCTGGCAGCGAACTTCGACGATTATTTGGCAGGTAAGCGTGAGTTACAGGTGCTTTTCACGCCCAATGAGCAGACAGCGCTAAGTGGCTACAGCAGTACGCGTGATCACCTTATCCTCAGCATTATGGATAATGTCGTAAACCGGCTTGAAGTATTAACGCCGCAGGGTAATAGCTGGCAACGGCAACCTCTGGGCAATCCGGGTAGTATGAGCAATATTTCTGCCACCGGTATTGATGAGGAAACCAATGATTACTTTCTGACCATCAATAATTTCCTGCATCCGGCTTCGCTGTATATTGGCAACCTTGACAGCAGTGAAACGGAGCTACTGAAACAGGGACCGAAGGATTTTGATGCTGGTAACTATCAGGTCAGCCAACATTTTGCCCGTTCCAAAGACGGAACCCGTGTGCCGTATTTCCAGATCGCAGCCAAAGGCCTTAAACTGAACGGCAGTAATCCGACGCTGCTGAATGGTTACGGAGGCTTCGAAATATCGCTACTGCCAAACTATATAGGCACTGAAGGACTAACCTGGCTGGGGCGTGGTGGTGTTTATGTCGTTGCCAATATCCGTGGCGGTGGTGAATATGGCCCGGCCTGGCATCAGGCCGCTCTCATGCAAAATCGCCACCGCGCCTATGAAGATTTCGCTGCGGTAGCGCAAGATCTGATTACACGAAAAGTAACATCATCAAAACATCTTGGAGCTCGTGGCCGCAGCAACGGTGGTTTGCTGGTCGGCAATATGCTGACTTTGTATCCACAACTGTTCGGTTGCATAGTCTGTGGTGTACCTCTGTTGGACATGCAGCGTTATAGCCAGCTTTCCGCTGGGGCCTCATGGATTGCCGAATACGGCGATCCGAGCCAGCCGGATCAGTGGGCATATATCAAAACCTTCTCGCCGTATCACAATATTAAGGAACACGTGGCCTATCCGCCCGTATTGTTCTACACCGCAACCAGTGATGACCGGGTCCATCCGTCGCATGCACGTAAAATGGCAGCACGTATGCAGAAGATGGGTTACCAGCAAGTCTATTTTTATGAAAATACCGTGGGAGGACACAGCGCTGCGGCCGATAAAAAACAGACAGCATTCCAGAATACAATGTTCAGTGAATTTATGTGGTCTCATCTGAATAACAGAACACCGAAGACGTGAACGTAAGGTAAACAATTCTGAGTTATTAATTTTGACAATATATTTTTGAGATAGGGAGTTAGCTACTGGTAGCTAACTCTTTTTTGTGAGGTATTTGCGTAGGATAAAGAAGAGAAAAGAGAAATTACCACCCTGCTGGCAGATAACCGAACAATGAAGCGATGGCATACACTGCGCTGGCCAAATACAGCAGCACAATGCTTATTTGCAGCAATGGATGCGTGATCCAGCTGCATTGCCAGCATGGAGTATGATCGCCGTATTTCCGTGCACCACGTAAAATCAATATCGGCATGATTGATAAAATCACGCCACTGAATACACCAGCGAAATACAGAGCATTAACAAATGATACAAGTCCGCTGTAAGCCAGCACGAACGGCGGTACAGCCACCAACAACAGTACACCGAAACGGCGCAGTGGTTGTTCGTCAT
This sequence comes from Xenorhabdus sp. PB30.3, assembly GCF_963895965.1. Classification (NCBI taxonomy): domain Bacteria; kingdom Pseudomonadati; phylum Pseudomonadota; class Gammaproteobacteria; order Enterobacterales; family Morganellaceae; genus Xenorhabdus; species Xenorhabdus sp. PB30.3. The sequence goes on from NZ_CAWQMW010000144.1 coordinate 85,239, forward strand.
TACCCAGCCGGAATTTATCGAAGATATTAGTCAGGAAACTGCCGCCCAGTCCCCAGTAAGAGGTTAAGATTGCACATAATGCAAACAAGTTAGTAGAGAAGAATGCCCACTCTCCCAACGCTTGTCCCCAGGAAATCGTCACTACCTCAGAGATATTGTCCAGACCATTAAGCGCGATCACAGACATCGGTACCATCGCTAGCAGCACAAAGATCACCGCCATACCAATAATAATCGCCTTCGGTAATTGTTCTGGCTTATCGGCAAAGCCACGCGCCATTTCCGGCACGATATACTGTGCCGAAAAACTAAACACCACAACATTGAATAACGGCACCATAAAAAGCCAGTCACCATCCAGCAGGTAGCGCATCTGGGTAGTATCTTTCAGCAACGTTGCCACTACTAACGTTAATAGCATGACCAACATGCCAATACTGATAAACTTTTCACCACGACCAATTGCTTTCAGTCCGAGGTACAATACTCCTGCTGCTGGTACGAAGAACAACAGGCTACCTAATGTCGGTGAAATACCCAGCAGCGACTGCAACAGTTTGCCACTGCCGCTCATATAGGCGGTCAGCGCACCAACACTGTTGATACATACTGAAAAAAACATCACCCAAGCACCCACCCCACTGACATATCGCCTTGCCAGTCCACTAAGTTGTAAGTGAGCGCGGGTGCGCAGCGTAGATTCGGCAACATACAGCATAGTAATGGTGGTCAGCACACCCACCAGCACCAGCCAGAACATCAGTGGCAAAAAGCCGGCCTTTCGTGAAGCATAAGCAATGGACAGCAAACCTGCACCGATATTGGTGCCAACTATCATCGCGACACCTTCGAGAAAACTCAGTGACTTACCGGGAACTGGCGCTGACTCTCCAGAGGCAAGCGCCGAAGAAATACTGGTGTTATCAGAAGACATTCATCCTCCTTTATCCCGGTGCGTTAGCCACCGGGGATAGGTTAATTTCACGGTGGTTAATGGCTCACATCGATACACAGGTATTTCAGCTCCAGATATTCCTCAATTCCGTAGCACAACCCTCCACACCAGAACCCTTACTGCTTCTCACCGTCGAGCAGATCACATTCACGAAACGGAAACAAATACGATTTAGTTCTTATAATCCGTGTCTAATTAATACGCTTTTTCTTTTAGATAATTATCCGTATTAAAGTTTAGTGGAAAAAAACAGAGAAAATCCCAAATAGTTATAAAAATGTTAACCTAGTGATAGCTGTGTGATTTTATCAAATAAAATCAACAAATAAGAGATTGGAAAGAAGATAGGTATTCAGTAAATATAGAAGGAATATGAATACCTTTTAGTTATTATCACAGGCATATATGAAAACGCTTAATGACTATTATTTTTCTGCTCATGAAATTAAAGAAGAATACAAAACACTATTTAAAAATCATGAGTTACTCTAAATCCTATTTCTATTAGCCTGTTGCAAAAAAGGAATATCCGTTGAAAATCTTGCGCTCTGTGCATCACGTTCATAACCTTGATGCTCACACAAAATATGATAAAGCTCAGGCCTACGCCCATGTATCCAGCGCCGCCCTGTAGACATAGTCAACAATTCTAAATCAAGGCTGACACTTATCATGGTATTTTCAAAAGAAGTAGTTTCTTCAATAATACGACCATAGGGATCGATAACCATAGCATTGCCTGTACGGATTTCTCCGTTATCCAACCCAACGCCATTGCTAAACAAGATAAATAAACCATTATCATGTGCCCGTGCAGGTAACCAGCGCATTAACCAGCCGCGACCATTATCGCCACGAAATGCAGCCTCCAGAGCATCTGGATTTTTGTACCTGTTTTCCCAGAGAGTAACCGGAATTGGTTTCATGCCGTAAGGGCTACGAGAATGAGTGCCTCCCGTCTGGTGAGGAGCCATCAGGATATCAGCACCAAGAAGTGCTGTTGCCCGTACATTTTCAACCAAATTGTTATCCCAACAGATAAGAACTCCAACTTTTACTCCCCAAGGGGTATCAAACACAGTAAAACTATTCCCACTAGCGAAATCAGGGCGCTCAAATGCATGAAGTTTGCGATGCACATGTATCTGACCATCAGGCATACATACCGCGTAAGCATTATAAAACTGCTCATCTTCGCCCAGTTCGATAAGTCCTGCACCTATTGCCATTTCATATTTTTTTGCCAGTAAAATGATACGTGACAAAGATGGGCTACCATCGATTCGTTCAGCCAGAAGCATCACTTCTTCGCCTGTCAGATCTGGCACATGCCAGTAACCGGTAATGCACATTTCAGGGAAAGCCAGTATTTTTATACACTGTTCTCCAGCCTGATGAATGAATTCTTCCATAACCGATAAGTTATATTGCTTGTCATTAGCTCGATGGCAGAACTGAACGGTAGCTACCTGAATACTCTGTTTCATAACACGTCTCCTCAACCAGAAAGTGATGAGTATTTCACCAAATAGACAACGCACTGTATAATCACAATTTTTCTGAATTTGATAACTAACTGGAATGGATATAAAACTACTACGTGCATTCGCCATTCTGGCTCAGAAAGGGCAATATCGCGCAGCGGCGGAAATTCTTTGTCTGACACAACCGGCTCTGACAAAACAAATTCAGACACTGGAGAATCTTGTCGGATTTAAATTGTTTAAACGTGGGCGTCACGGTGCCAGACTAACAACTGCCGGGCAGCAACTTTTGTCTAGGGCTTGGGAATTACTCAAGCAGCATGATGATTTCCGCGAATTTGTGAGCCAGATGCAGAAAGGAAATGTTGGTAAATTACTTCTGGGATTTGGTGTATCGGCATTTCAGCTTGCTCCCGTCAAGGTAACAGCTTTTCGCAACTTGTTTCCTGATGTGGACATTTTCTTGAACGACATTCCCTCCGAAGTGCAATACCAGATGCTACTGGAAGGCCAACTTCAAGCCGGGTTCGTACGTCTTCCTGTACCGGAGAAACTGAAAGCAGAATCACTAATGGAAGAAAAACTGGTTCTTGCTGTAAATACAACGCCTCACATAGACCCAACCAATATTCAGAATGTACTGGATGCACATCAACTTCTGCAAATTTCGCCACATCGCGGACATGGGCTAGTAGCTCAGATAGCCATTTTTCTCAGAGAGAATAAGCTTAATGCCAGAATTGTATCTGCTGCTGATGATATTCAAACTTTACTGGCACTGGTTGCTGCCGGAAATGGGGTTGCTTTACTGCCAGCCGGAGTCAATCATATTTTACCTGTGGGCGTAAAGCTCGTGCCCCTCGATGGGATATACACTAAATGGCAAATAGGGATCGCCTGGAATCCAGAGATTGAGGATTGCTTGCGGGATAATTTCGTTAATATGGTATTGACGCCCTCTCCACTTTAAAAATTCAGTCATGCAAAGCCTTACCTTCAAAATCTGGAGATTTTAAGAGTTGGTTATGAATAAAATCATTAACCAACTCTTACTCTATTTTTCAGTAATGTTTTTTAGTATTACGGATTACTTCACCAGAAATTCCGCAGTATCATTTTCACCCTTCGGCTGCTTTGCCATTTGATATGTCACTAATGCTCCGGTTGAACAAATGAACATAGTGAGAGCAATCCCTGACAAGGTTCCATTATTTAATAAACCCACTAATAAACCGGCACATCCACCAAACAGATACTGAATCATCCCCAAAACGGCAGATGCAGTTCCTGTTTCAGCTCTTGAGACGCTGTTCATCGTAACGGATATTCCATTCCCGAATAATAAGCTGAGTGTTGCTACTGACATAAATAGCAATGGAATGACGAAGTATATTGATGTTAATCCTGTAGTTACCGAAATCAGCAATAGCATGACAAAAAACAGGTTCGCCAAGAGAGACCATTTCAGTACAACAGCAGCTTTATAGAATTTCAGTAATTTCATATTAATGAAACCGAAGAAGACCATACCAACCGCATTGGCTGCAAAGAAATAACTGTATACTTTAGGCGTGAATCCAAAGTGATTCAGAAAAATAAATGCTGATGAATTTATATAGGCAAACAATGTTCCCATAACGAAACTTGAAGACAATACATTCATAAGGAAATATGAGTTTTTAGTAACTTTAATATACGAATATAATTGCTTTGACAGGCTACCCTTTTCCCTGTTCTCTTTAGGCAGAGATTCCGGAATAAAACGATATGCGGCAATAAGTGTGAAAAACGATAAAGCAAATAACATCAGGAATATCGCTCTCCAGCCAAAAACAGAAAGAAGGATACTACCCAATGGCGGAGCAATTATTGGCCCAATAACAACGATTTGCATCAAAATTGTAAAGAGCCGTGCCGAAGTATGTGCATCGCATGTATCAGAGATGATTGCCCGAGGGACAACTAAAGTAACAGCTCCTGATAACCCTTGAACAATCCTGCCTATATTGAAAAGCACAATGTCATCAGTGGTTGAAGTGAGTAAAGATGCCAGTGAAAAAATAAGAATACCTAATAATAAAGGTGTTCTTCGGCCATAATGATCAATCACGGGCCCTAGCATTCCCTGCCCGATAGCTAACCCTACTAAAAACAGGGATAATGAAGTTTCTACCTTAACAAGATCTGTATTTAAACTTTCTTTTATCGCATTAAATGCTGGCAAATACATATCGATTGCCATCACATCAAAAGCAGTCATTAACGCTAACAAAAACAGGGCAAATGCCGGTATTTTATTTTGCTCAAATCTACTCATAACCTTATCTAATCTTCTCTATGCTGCACGAAAACGATAATTGTACATAAGTACAATTATTCACACAACCGAGCTGAACACTGTGGAAGATAAAAACTCACGTACAGTAGAGTTATAAACAGAAGGTTGTTTTTGGTGGAGTAAATTCCTTTCCGGCGAATTTATTGCTTCCCTGCCCGTCGCTGCGTATCCTGAAATTCATTGAGCAGATACATACTCAATCTGACAAAATTTTGCTGATAAATGGCCTGATGTACTCTTTTTTGCTGAAATTAATATCTCCGGTTAATAGAGACTGAAGGAAAAAAGCATCTAAAACAGCGGTGAGCGCTTTGGCTTTTGATTCATCGTTAGTGATGTATTGAGAAATGATATCTTTTGTTGCCTGCATCCAGTTAACGGCAAGTGGCCTTAAAGATGGCCGGGAGATAGCCGCAACGTAAAGCTCATATTCTGACTTTAAGCGTGAATAATCTGCGAATGTCCATGAGATGAACTCAGTCAGATTTTCGGTCGGATCTTCAAACAGCGACTGTTGAAACCAGTTGTGTGACAACTCAATGAAGTTATTAAAGTATTTTCCTAGCGCTGCGCTTAACATATCATCCAGTGTTTTAAAATAATATGTTGTTGTTCCAAGCGGAACTCCTGCTTCTGATGCCACCGCCCGATGATTACACTCATAAATACCATCCCGGCAAATAACGGCCTGAACAGCATCAAGAATTTGATTATATTTTGCTTTCCCCTTTGGGCTAAGTTCCTCATACATATCTGCACACCAATTTAATATCTTACTTTTTAAAAGGTCGTAGAAAATAACATTATTTCAATTAAAGGCAACACACCAAACAGAATTCAGATTTCATCGCGATGATAGACTTCATCCCTGAAGCCACTCTTCTCTCGTCGTTCACGATAAGATTTTATCCATAAAACTGGCTGATGCTCTCTTTTTCCTGACCAGACACGATGACATTGAGCAGTCGTTCATAATGTTTTGCTAAACTCTCAATGACTTCTTCTGTATACAACTCTGGATTGTAATTCAGCTCACACCCGATACTTTCCGGCATATATAATAAATTCATCCCGAGTGATTCAAAAGGAATTACATCAGTTTCTATCAGTTCAACATCAAGATTTGGTAATGATAATTTTTCATCTTTAGATATATCGATGAAATCATACATGCTTTGTGCATCCATATAATTGAACAGGACATTAAAAATATTTTCTCTTGCCTTTTCTCCCACTGCTTCAATCACCACAGACATATGAATATTTGAATTTTCTATGGCTCGATAAATTGACTGACTAACTTGCTTAATGATTTCTTGCAGGCTCATACCCTTATTAATATTCGATTTTACTATTAGGTCACCTAAGAATAACCCTATTGTCTGATGGTTTTCTATGCGAGTACGATCAGCTTTTGGTGAGGTAACGATATGTTGTGATTCACCGGAATGCATAAACAGACAGGTATGGAACAAGGCCATGAATAACATGTAAGGTGTAATCTTATGAGTTTCACAATATTGTAAGGCGGCTCTATCAAGGGAATTAGGTATTTTTATATGACGGGATAAATATCGATATTTTGAAGCCAAGTGTTTTCTGAAGGGAGCCGGAAAATCGCGGTCAGAATTGACATCAGAAAATTGTTGTTTCCAGAATTTAATCTGTTTTTTAGCTTCCTCAGTCGCATGGAGGTCTTGTAAGTCATAAACATAGCCAGAATATTGCATAGGAACAGGTGGCAATGTATTTTCTTTCCCTTGTGAATAAGTCGTATATAATTTCTTAAACTCATTCATAATGATATTAACAGACCATCCATCAGAAATAATATGATGGACATCAATAAGCAATATGGTGACTTTTTCCGAAACAGGTAGTAAGAATGTCCTGATTAATGGGCCATTATAAACATCAAAAGGTGTTCTTAACTTCTCTTCCCAGAGTTTATTAATTTCAATAGAAATTTCTTCTCTTTTTATTTCTCTTGGTAATGCTTCAATAATTTGTAAGTTAACTTTCATATTCTCATCAGGCTGCATGAAAATATTATTATTTTCTTTATAAAACCTAAAACGTAAACTTTCATGCCGTTCAAAAATAGTGCTCAAACTTTTTTCTAATGCACCTTTATCCAGTTCTCCCTCCATGAGCAAAGCAATTGGTACATGAAAACAATCTTCCAACAATTCTTCTTGAACAAAATACCAATACATTTTCTGACAATAAGAAATCGGTATTTTTTTATCAGATTTATTGTGTGTTGCCTTAGGTGAAGATATTTCATGCCTATTACTATGACGAATCAGACTTGCAATCTGTGCAATGGTTGGATTGGCAAATAACTGATGCATGGTGAAATTTTTGTCTAACGTATTTTTTATTGAAGCAACTATTTTAACAGCCAGAAGTGAATGACCTCCGAGCGAGAAGAAATGATCATAAATACCCACTTGATTGATTTTTAAATGCTCCTGCCACAACTGACTAAGTTTTTCTTCAATCTCATCTCTCGGTGCGATATAAACCTGACGATGTAAATCACTTTCATCTGGAATAGGTAACGCTTTTTTATCCACTTTATTATTAAAATTCAGCGGAATACGCTCTAATGGGATATAGAGGCTCGGGATCATATAATCAGGTAATTGCTTTTTCAGAGCCGACTCCAATAGCTCCGTAAGTTCTCCACCAATAGCAGGAAGCTGTGGATAATTGGCCAAATGAGTTTGATTGTAATCTGAACGTGCTTGTATTTGGGGTAAGTCACTACGGCTGAAAATCACATCGAGTAAATCAGGTTGTTGTTGTGACCATGTAAGCTCACACTGGTAACCACACTGTTCTGCATATTGCAGTAAAGATTCAAGAGCAGAAACCTGCTCTGCTATTTCAGGAGAAAAACTGCCGGCATTTTTGGGTGGAAAAATAATCTGATCAGATGACCAATGGCGTAGCCCTTCCGCTAAATCAAAATCATCTTTGATACGGGCATTAGGAATACCTGAGACGCCAAATGTATCGAATTCGCCTATCTCTAACGTATTCCGAAGATCTTCAAGAGAATTAAAATCTTTCCAAATCCTCGTTGGATCGCAACATAATTCTGTATTTTTATCACATTTATATAATATGACATCATAATGATAACGCAGCATTTGGTTGTCACCCACACCACGTTTAACCAGAATATCCACTCTTCCAATTTCCGGGTAACGTGTCGGCAATTGTGCAAAATAGGTCGGACTAATTAAAAACTCATTTTCTTGCTGTAAACGCCGTTGAATGTAATTTGCCAACGTACCTACCGAAATATGTTGGTCATTCAGACGATCTCTCTCAATAGCTGTGATATGTGCAGTTAATAAATCTAAGTTACGAATATCCCCCAGAAGAATTTTCCCGCCATTTTCAACCGCAGGTAATAACTGCGTAATGACTTTTTCCAGATATTGAACATTGGGGAAATATTGGACAACAGAGTTAATTACGACCGAATCAAACTGATCAGGAGTGATTACACCTAAATTCAGAGCATCACCTCTTCTTAATTCTACGTGCGACCAACCACGTTTTTGCAAAATATTTTGGTGACGTGCCAATACTTCGGCCGAAATGTCAGTCGCTAATACTGATTCACATTGCTCAGCATAGCGATACAGCAATAAGCCGGACCCACAGCCAATCTCCAATAATCGTCGGGATTGCAGAGAGTTTATCCGCTGCATGGTCCCCGCTCGCCACTCTTCCATTTGTTCCAAGGCAATCGGCTGTTCAGTATAGCTGTTCACCCAGCCGCTAAAATCACTGTCATCATCGCACTTATCAATAGTGTCAGTAGTCGTATTTTCTGCTAGTTCCTGACGATACTGGTTATCAAAAATTTCTGTCCAACTTTCAAGGTAATCGACATTAAACTCAGTAGCTTTCTCCGCCAGCCAGTTGGTACTTGGACAGACATAAGCAATGAGTTTCTTGTCTTCACTGTCATGACCATTAACGATTACAGCTGCATTACTTAAAATCTCCTGCCCCGCCAGAACCGCCTCGATTTCTCCCAGTTCAATACGGTGGCTGCGAATTTTAATCTGCGAATCAAGTCGGCCAATAAATTCCAATTCACCTTCTGGTGTCCAGCGTACTAAATCGCCAGTGCGGTACAGTCGGTCTGTCGGGTTGGTACTGAAAGGATCACGGATAAATTGTTTTTCCGTGAGATCTGGTGCATTACGGTAACCCCGTGCTAATTGAATCCCACCAATATGTAGTTCTCCAACCGCCCCGAACGGTACCAGATTGCCATCAGAATTCAGGATGCGCATGACAGTATTTGGTAACGGTTTTCCAATCGTTATTCGCTTATCTACTGTCAGTAAGGCGCTGGTTACAATTGAAGTGCATTCAGTTGGACCATAAACATTAAATAGTTTTCTGCCCCGCGACCACTCTTCTACAATATGTGGAGCCACAGCCTCCCCAGCCAATAATAAGGTTGAAACCGTGCGCCATTTGTTAAAATCCAGATGTGGTAACAGTGCCGGCGGGAGCACTGCATGAGTAATACGGTGTCTTTCAACTATCTCATCCAGCCATTCAGGGGAACGACGGTGTATTTCTGAAATCAGATATAGCGTGGCACCATAAGCCAGCGTCATTGCCATTTCCAGTACGGCGGCGTCGAAACTCCAGGAGGCAAACTGCAATGCGCGAATATCCACATTTGCGTCAAATAATTCAGCTTGCGCCTGTGCCAGATTCACCCAGCCTTTATGCTCCAGCATCGCTCCTTTTGGACGGCCGGTAGAGCCGGAGGTATAAATGACATAGGCCAGATGATTTTCAGTCAGGGGGAACGGACGATGAGTAATATTAGCTGTGGGTAAATTTCGCACATATGAACGTACCGTTTCCGTATCCAAACAAATAACACGTTGCTGACTGATGGGTAATTTATCAACCAGTGATGTATCAGTGAGAATAAATTCGGCTTCGCTGTGTTCCAGCATATATTGCAAACGGGCCTGCGGGTAACTGGTATCCAACGGCACATAAGCCCCACCAGCTTTAAGAATACCCAGTAGTGTGATCACCGTTTGTAATGACCGGGGAAGACAAATAGCAACCAGAACATCTGGCTGAATACCCTGCTCAATCAAATAATGTGCCAATTGATTAGCCTGCGCGTTAACGGCTTGATAACTTAAAGTATCATCGCCAAAAACCAGCGCCGTTTTTTCAGGAGTTTTCGCCACCTGTTCTTCAAATAGCTCATGGAAGCAACATCCTTGTTGGACATGCTTTTGTCGACCATTTAATTGATGCAGTAAGGTTTGTTTTTCCGTATCACTCAAGATTGGTAATTCATGAACAGAGGGTTCTTTATTGGCTGAGACATCTGCCATCACTTCAACAATACCAGCAAGCAGAGCTTCATAATTGGCAATGAATCTGTCAATAGTGTTACTGTGGAACAGATTTGCATCATAGAGCCATATTATAGATAATTCGTCTCCTTGCTTTTCTTCATAAACATAAATCTCCAGATCAAACCGCGTCGTTTTAAGTAAATTATCATCCAACTGGGTCAGACTATCCTGCTCAAGCGTTATATTTTGTTGGTTGTTCTGTACCGCAAACATAACCTGAAATATAGGATTATAATTTAAGCTCCGTTCCGGGCTGAGTTTTTCAACCACTAACTCAAAAGGTAGATCCTGATGTTCATAAGCATCCAGAATGGTGCGGCTGTTTTGTTTTAACAACTCACTAAAAGTAGGATTACCGGATAAATCTGTCCGGATAGCCAACGAATTGACGAAAAAACCGATTAACGGCTCAATATCATAATGTCTTCTTCCGGCAAGTCCTGTTCCGATAACAATATCTTTCTCATTACTGTAACGACTAAGTAATACCGCAAAAGCCGTTTCCAGAAACATAAATAACGTCACGTTATGCTTAGCACATAATCCCCTGATTGCTTGGGTCAGATGTGAGGAAATGCGCTGTGTATGAAAACGTCCTCCGATATTTTGTTTTCCTGTTCGTGGGTTATCCAGCGGTATACTATGAACAGGTGAGATTCCAGCCAATTGATTCTGCCAATATGTTAATTGTTTTTCTAACACATTGCCTTGCAACCAGCTCTGTTGCCATTGGACATAATCGGTGTACTGAATTTTTAGTGGTAATAACGGATTTGCCTTTCCCTGACAATAAGCTCTATATAACGTAAAAAACTCACTGAGAAATATTGAAGCGGACCAACCATCAAAGGCAATATGATGTACCGTATAAATAATAAGATAATCATTTTCTGCCAATTTTATTAACCGAAGGCGCAACATCAGGTCTGTGCTAAGGTCAAAGAGTTGATTTTCTTCTTCCTTACTAAACTGCTTTATCTGGTCGTTTTTCTCGGCCTCAGACAACGCAGATAAGTCATAATATGTAATCGGTATATCGTAATCAGCGGCAATAAATTGCCGAGGTTCGTTATTAATAATCTCAAAATAGGTACGCAACACTTCATGGCGTTCAAGCAGCGACTTAACTGTGTCTTCAAACGCCTTTATGTTAATGGCTTCCCGCATCCTGAAATCGAATATACAGTTATACTGAAGACTGCCACCAGCCAGTTGATCGATAAACCACAAACGCTGCTGAGAAAATGAAAGCGGATAATGCTCCGCTTTTTCAGTACGCTGAATATCCTGCAAAAAATGACTCGCCTGAGTCTGTTCTTCTGAATTCAGCTGGTTCAGAAAATCAATCAACTCTTGTTTATGTTGTTTCCACTTATTGAGCAATTCAGTGGGAATGCTGTCACGACTGGTTTCGTATTGTAACCGGTTGTTAACAACAAATAGAGTAATCCCCTGCTCTAACGCCTCATCCACAATTTGTGCTGCATATATCATATTTCACCTCTTAAATATTCCTGAGATGAATCTTGCTCTGCCTGAAAATGTTTTCTTTTTTCTTTGAGTAGATGAATGGTGATAATTTGCGATAATTGCTCAAGTGTCGGGTGTTCAAACACGCTTCTTAATGGTACTTCTATTCCTAACTCATTGCGTATCGAACTAATAAAACGAGTTGCCTGAAGTGAATGACCTCCTAGAGTGAAGAAATTGTCATAAATGCCGACCTGATTAACGTTAAGTAATTTTCTCCACAACTGACTGATTTTAATTTCCATTTCACTTCTTGGAGCGACATAGGTTTGCCGACGTAAATCATCTTCATTTGGGACTGGCAACGCTTTTTTATCCACTTTGTTATTTAACGAAAGTGGCATTCGCTCCAGAGGAATATAGAGACTGGGAACCATATACTCTGGCAATTGCTGTTTCAGGGTCGATTCCAGTAATTCTGAAAGTTCGCCATTAATGGCGGAGATTTGCGGATAATTCGCCAAATGTACCTGATTGTAGTCAGTACGCGCCAGCACAGGAGGTAATTCGCCACGGCTGAAAATAATATCCAGTAAATCAGGCTGCTGTTGTGACCATGTAACGCCACACTGATAACCGCATTGTTCAGCATATTGCAGTAAGGATTCGAGTTCCTGAATCTGTTTTAATGCTTGTGGAGAAAAACCGCTGGCATTTTCCGGAGGTGTGATTATCTGATTGGCTGGCCAGTGGCGTAACCCTTCTGCCAACACAAACTCATCTTTAACTCTGACATTGGGAATACCTGAAATACCAAATGTCTCTTCTGTTCCTGCCTGTAGTCTGTTTTTCAGGTTTTCCAAAGAATCAAAATTGTGCCAATTTATCGAACGTTCACAGAGAGATCCTGTATTTTCATCTCTTTTATGTAATATGACGTCATAGCGATAACGCATCATTTCATTGTCACCCACACCCCGCTTCACCAGAATATCAACCCGGCTGATTTCTGGGTAACGTTCCGGCAATTGGGCAAAATAAGTTGGGCTGAGTAAAAATTCTGGTTCCTGCTGTAAACGCCGCTGGATACGGTTTGCCAGCGAACCCACCTGAATACGTTGTCCATTGAGACGACTTTGTTCTATTGCTGTAGCGTGGGCGGTTAAGAGATCTAAGTTACGGATATCACCCAGCAGAATTTTTCCTCCTGTTGTCAATGCAGGTATTATTTGCTCAAACATTTTTTCCAGATACTGAACATTAGGGAAATACTGGACAACGGAGTTAATGACGACAGAATCAAATTCGCCGGTATGTAGTGTTCCTGAATTGAGTGCATCCCCTCTTCTGAGTTCCACATGTGACCAGCCACGCCGTTGCAGCATATGTTGGTGGCGATTTAAAACTTCACCTGAAATATCGGTAGCGACTACTGATTCACACTGTTCAGCATAGCGGTACAACAATAATCCACTACCACAGCCAATTTCCAGTAAACGGTGAGGATTCAGGGAGTCAATCCGCTTCATTATGTCAGCTAACCATTCTTCCATTTGTTCAACGGCAATTGGCTGTTCAGTGTAACTGTTCATCCAGCCACTGAAATCACTTTCTGCTGTCACTCCTTCACTGATATCTTCTTTCTGGGTACTCTCCATTGTGGGTTGACGGTATTGCTCATCAAAAATTTCTGTCCAGTTATTAACACTGTGTGCATTAAATTCAATGGCTTTTTCACCTAACCACTCTGTGCTTGGGCAAACATATGCAATGAGTTTTTTATCTTCATCCTGACCATAAGCGATCACAGCAGCACTACTTAAGGCATTATGCTTACTCAAAACAGATTCTATTTCACCTAACTCTATACGATGGCTACGAATTTTAACCTGAGAGTCAATGCGACCGATAAATTCCAATTGACCATCGTGTGTCCAGCGAACTAAATCGCCAGTACGATACAGTCTGTTTTCCTGCTCATTAGTTGAATGCGAGCTGAATGGATCGCGAATAAATTGTTTTTCTGTGATTTCCGGTGAGTTACGATAACCCCGTGCCAATTGAACACCACCGATATGCAACTCTCCGATAACTCCCATAGGAACCAGATTGCCTTCTGGATCAAGAACCCGCATGACTACGTTAGGTAAAGGTTTTCCAATAGTAATACGTTCGTCAGTTAATAAAGCCGTAGTGACGATAGAGGTACATTCTGTCGGGCCATACACATTGAACAATTGTCTATTCTGAGACCATTGAACAGCGATTTGCGGCAGCACGGCTTCACCGGCCAGAAGTAATGTTGAAACAGAACGCCATTTATCAAAATTAAGATGAGGAAGCAATGCAGGTGGCAAGACTGCATGAGTTATCTGATGTTTTTCAACAAGTTCATCCATCAATTCAGGGGAACGCCGCTGAGTTTCAGAAATAAGATACAGTGTTGAGCCATAGGCTAATGTCATAGACATTTCCAGAATCATGGCGTCAAAACTCCAGGAGGCGAACTGCAATACATGAATATTTGAGTTAACGTCAAATAAAACATCCTGTGAGAGAGCCAGATTCACCCACCCTTTATGCTCCAGCATAACGCCTTTCGGTTTGCCGGTTGAGCCAGAAGTATAAATGACATAAGCCAGATTATTTTCTGTCAGTGGATATGGACGCTCATTCTCGGTGATATTAACCGTAGGCATTTGTTGTAACTGAAATTGTATCGTATCAGTATCTAAACAAATGACTTTCTGCTGCGTGATAGGCAGTTTTTCTACCTCTTGCGTTTCAGTCAGGATAAATTCAACTTCACTGTGCTCTAGCATGTATTGGAGACGGGCTTTCGGATAGCCAGGGTCTAAAGGTACATAAGCCCCACCCGCTTTAAGAATCCCCAGCAGCGCTACAACCGCCTGTAATGATCTTGGTACACAAAGCGCAACCAACGTATCCGGTTTAATACCCTGCTGAATCAAGTAATGTGCTAATTGATTGGACTGCTCATTTAACGACTGATAACTCAGGGAATCAGTACCAAAGATCAATGCATTCTTTTCAGGGTGTATTAATACCTGATCTTCGAAGAGTTCGTGGAAACATTTCCCGGTTGGATAAGGAACCTGTGGTTCACCCCACTCATGAAGTAAGGTGTTTCGTTCAGAGTCTGCCAGTAATGGAATATCATGGACTGATGGTTCGCTGTTACCGGTATGATGCTTCATCACATTAACAATGTTAGTCAGCAGCGTTTCGTAATTGACCAGTAGTCTGTCGAGAGTAGCGTGATTGAATAGGCTTGAATCCGCAATCCACTGTATGAATAGCTCACCTTCATATTTCTCTTCATATATGTGGACTTCCAAATCAAATCGGGTCGTCAACAATGAGTGTTCTTCTGTTTCAACGAGAATATCCTGTTCGAGCGTTGCATCTCGCTGGTTATTCTGTACTGCAAATATGATCTGGAAGATAGGATTATGGTTTAATTGTCTCTCTGGGCTGAGTTTTTCCACTACCATCTCAAAGGGCAGATCCTGATGTGCATAAGCGTCCAGAATAGTTCGGCTGTTCTGCTTTAAGAGTTCACTGAATGTAGGCTGGCCCGATAAATCTGTTCGGATCACCAGTGAATTGACAAAAAACCCAATTAACGACTCAACATCACGATGTCTTCTTCCTGCAACCGGCATCCCAACCAAAATATCTTTTTCGCTGCTGTAACGACTTAGCAACACAGCAAAAGCGGTTTCCAGAAACATAAATAACGTGACTTTATGTTTGGCACATAGAGTTCTTATTTCCTGAGTCAACGTCTTTGAAATTCGTTGTGGATAAACGTTTCCTTCAAGATTTTGTTTTTCCGGACGTGGATTATCCAAAGGAAAACGATGAAGTGGAGAGATACCTGATAACTGGTTTTGCCAGTAATCTAATTGTTTCTCGAGAATATCACCCTGTAACCACTCTCGCTGCCACTGGGCATAATCGGTATATTGAGCTTTTAATGGAGGAAGAGGATTACTTTCTCCCCGGCAATATGCCCGATATAAGGTAAGCAGTTCACTAAAGAATATCGCGATTGACCAACCATCACAGGCAATATGGTGGATTGTATAAAGAATGATATAGTCATCTTCTGCCAGTTTCAGTAACTGAATACGAAGCATCAGGTCAGTGCTGAGATTGACAGACTGTTTCCACTCTTCTTCACCCCGTTGTTTAACCTGACGTTCTTTCTCAGATTCTGAAAGTGAGGATAGATCATGCATTGTAATAGGCAAATCATAGGAAGTGGCGATAATCTGCCGTGGTTCGTCATTAATGACTTTGAAATAAGTACGTAATGACTCATGACGTTCAAGTAATGTAGCGATTGCAGCTTCAAAAGCATTGAAGTTAATCGATTCCCTCAATCGAAAATCACCTGAACAATTATATTGCGGACTGCCATTAGTGAATTGATCTATTAACCACAACCGTTGCTGAGCAAATGAGAGTGGATAGTGTTCAGCACGCTCATAACGCGGAATATCTGGCAGTCGGTGAGTATCCATATCGTCTTCTGAATCTATCTGATTCAGAAAATCAATCAATTCTTGTTTGTACTGTTTCCATTCTTCAAGTAATTCAGGAGGAATACTGTCACGATTCGTTTTATATTTTAGTTTGTTATCAATAACAAACAGAGTGATCCCTTGATTTAACGCTTCATTGATAATTTGTACTGCATTCTTCATATATCACCTTCCAATAGTTTCTCTGTTATTTCTTGTTCAGTGTGAAAATGCTTTCTCTTTTCTTTGAGGAGATGAATTGCAACTATCTGTGATAACTGCTCAAGTGTCGGATGTTCAAAGACGCTGCTTAGTGGTATTTCAATATCCAGTTCATTGCGTATTGAACTGATAAGGCGAGTTGCCTGGAGGGAATGACCGCCCAGAATAAAAAAGTTGTCATGAATACCGAGCTGACTAATACCCAGCAGCTCTTCCCATAACTGGCCGATTTTTTTCTCTATTTCATTTCTTGGTGCAACATAATCTTGTTGGTGAAAATCACTGCTATTCGGCGCTGGCAACGCTTTTTTATCCACTTTGTTATTGAGTGTCAGTGGCATTTGTTCTAGAGGAATATAAAGGCTGGGAACCATATATTCGGGTAATTGTTTTTTTAGTGTAGATTCGAGTAATTTTGAAAGTTCAGCTTTAATCACTGAGTACTGGGAGATATCTTCGGTATCAAATTGCAAGCCTCTTTCTTCCAGCCAGCTGATAGTCGGGCAAACATAGGCAACCAGCCTTTTATCTTTGCCTTCTCCACATGTAATAACTACAGCACTACTTAAAGCTTCATGTCCACTCAGTGCGGTTTCAATTTCGCCTAACTCAATCCTGAATCCTCTTAGCTTGACCTGAGAGTCAATCCGACCGATAAATTCGATATTGCCATCAGATAACCAGCGGACTAAATCTCCCGTTCGGTATAAACGTTGAGGCTGGGATTCATCCGTTTGTTCATTGCAATATTTAATAAATTTGATTGCGTCCATTTCAGGTGCGTTCAAATAGCCCCGCGCCAGTTGAGCACCACCAATACACAATTCTCCCGCAACACCAATAGGCACCTGATTACCTGATGGATCAAGGATACGCATAAGAATATTCGGCAACGGTTTCCCGATTGTAATTTTCTCATCGGTTAATAAGCTTGAAATTACGATGGCTGTACACTCTGTCGGGCCATATACGTTAAACAGCCTCCTATTCTGTGACCAGTAAACAGAAAGTTGTGGAGGTACAGCTTCTCCCCCTAAAAGCATGGTTGAAACAGAACACCATTTGTTAAAGTTCAGGTAAGGCAGTAAAGCAGGAGGTAATACAGCATGGGTGATTTGGTGTGTTTCAACGATTTCGTCCAGACATTCAGGAGAATGCTGCTGGGCTTCTGAGATTAAGTAAAGTGTTGCGCCATACGCCAGTGTCATAGATATTTCTAAGATCATGGCATCAAAGCTCCATGACGCGAACTGTAATCCCCGGCTATGCGTATCAACACCAAATAATTCCGCTTGTGACAGTGCCAGATTGACCCATCCTTTATGCTCCAACATAACGCCTTTCGGTTTTCCGGTAGAGCCGGATGTATAAATAACGTAAGCCAGATTATTTTCCGTCAGCGGGAATGGGCGTTCAGTAATATTGTCGATAGGCATTTGCTGCAATTGTGACTGTATTGCCTCGGTATCCAAACAGACAACTTTCTGCTGACTAATCGGGAGTTTTTCTATCAGACTCGTTTCTGTCAGAATGAATTCTGCTTCGCTGTGTTCCAGCATATATTGGAGACGGGATACCGGATAATCAGGATCTAACGGCACATATGCACCACCCGCTTTAATGACACCCAGTAGTGCAACTAATGCGCGTATTGAACGGGGAATACAGAGTGCAACTAATGTTTCTGGTTTAATCTTTTGTGCTATCAGATAGTGTGCCAGCTGGTTAGCCTGTTGGTTCAGTTCCTGATAACTCAATGAATCACTGCCAAAAACAATGGCGGTTTTTTCAGGATATCGGGCAGCTTGTTTCTCAAATAACTCATGAAAACAGCCACTATTCTGATTATATTCCTGTCTCCCATTCCATTGGGATAAAGTATGTATTTCAGCTTCAGCTAGCAGTGGAATATCATGAACGGAAGGTTCTTTATATATCAGATCTGAGCCGGTACGTGGTTTCACCACGCTGACAATATTAGTAAGCAGCGTTTCATAACTGGCAAGCAATCTTTCAAGAGTAATATCGTTAAACAGACTACTGTCATAAACCCATAAAAGGGATAACCCGCCACCCTCTTCTTCATAAATATGAATTTCTAAATCAAACCGGGTTTTCAAAAGTAGACGTTCTTCGGTCTCAATATTATTATCCCGCACTAATGTCCCATCCCGCTGGGTATTTTCCAGCGTAAACGCAATTTGGAACACAGGGTTATAATTTAGATTCCTTCCCGGACTGATTTTCTCTACCAACATTTGAAATGGTAGATCCTGATGTTCATAAGCATCGATAATAGTGCGGCTATTTCGCTTTAATAATTCACTGAATGTAGGCTGGCCGGATAAATCGGTTCTGATCACCAGTGAGTTAACAAAAAAACCAATCAGAGGTTCAATGTCATGATGAGTTCTTCCTGCAAGTGGTGTTCCGACCAGAATATCTTTTTCATTACTGTAACGGCTCAGTAAGACAGCAAAAGCAGTCTCCAGAAACATAAATAATGTGACTTCATGTTGGTGACATAACACTTTGATCTCCTGTGCCAGAGCTTTTGAGATATGTTGTTCTTTAAGAAGCCCTTTGAAACCCTGTTGTGCTGGCCGTGGATTATCCAGTGGAAAACGGTGCAACAGAGGAATACCTGATAACTGGTTATTCCAGTAATCCAGTTGTTTTTCCAGAATATCCCCTTGCAGCCAGTTTCGTTGCCACTGAGCATAATCACTATATTGGATTTTTAGTTCTGGTAACGGGTTGGGCATTCCCTGAGAGTAAGCCTTATATAATGTGATAAGTTCATAGATAAAGATTTCTATTGACCAGCTATCACAAGCAATATGGTGAATGGTATAGAGAACGACATAATCATTTTCAGCTCGTTTTATTAGCCGAATACGTAACATTAGATCAGCACTAAGATTAAAAACCTGGTTATCCTCTTCTTTGCTGAATTGTTGAATATGGTGTTCTTTCTCATTTTCAGAGAGCATCGTCAAATCATGCTGAGTGATAGGTAAATCATAGGAAGTCACCAGAACCTGCCGTGGTTCGTTATCTATAACCTTAAAGCAGGTGCGTAATGCTTCATGACGTTCGAGTAATGTTTTTACCGCCGTCTTAAAGGCATTTACATTGAGTTTTTCCCGTAATCTCAGATAGCCGGGGCAGTTGTATTGAGGACTGCCATCAGTAAGTTGATCGATAAACCACAAGCGTTGCTGAGCAAATGAAAGTGGATAATGCTCAGCATTGGGATTTCGCTGAATATCCTGTAATTGATATGTTTGTGTTTCTTCTTTTGCATCGAGTTGTTGCAGGAAATCGATCAAGTCTTGCCTATAGTATTTCCACTCATTTAATAATTCCTCCGGAATATTATCTCGGCTGGTTTCATATTGTAATCGGTTATCAGCCACAAACAGAGTAATTCCTTGATTTAAAGCCTCATCCACAATTTGAGCGGCATTCTTCATATGTCACCTTTTATATGAAATAATTTAAAACATATTTTATTAATCTTCTTATATAAAAGATTAATCCATCAAATGAGTTTGTTTTAATTATTTTTCTTCAGAAGGATAAATGACCTTATATTTTTAATATGATCTTTAACAAATATTATAAGGCTATTTTTCTTGCGGCTTTAAATGGAGCGAGGTTGTTACTTTTATGTTTTTAAGGTTTGGATTGTTTTTTTGTATTTTTTTCATAGCACTCAATTAATAATAAGAATCGACTGATGTTCATCTTAACATACCATCATTAAAATCCATCAAATTTATTGTTTGACTTGGTTATCAAAAACAAAATGAAAGCATAATATTTTTTAATAGATAAACAATTATAAAACCTATGTCAAATTTGATAAT